>JAKSAW010000417.1 GCA_022361455.1 Pseudomonadales bacterium
CCAGTGTTACTGGAATAGCATCATTCTCTAAAAATGCTCCCTCCGCTTGCGGGTAAGCATTAATACGCTCAATCCAATCAACCACTAAAGGAGCAACCCTTTGCAAATGCTCACCAGGCACCGGATCTTTCAACATATGAGCATACAAAGGGCCAGCTAATGCAAAGTCACCAATACAGGGGCGTGAACCTAACAGGAAGTCGTAATTTTCCAAGTGCTGGTTAAATTGCTCTAGAAATGCCTCATACCATTGTTCAATGGCAGGTATAGTATGCTCATTTATTCCCAAGGGCTTTAACGCGCCTTTAAATGGTCGCGATACTTTTCTACCAACAGCACGCTTGAGCCTTTTTGGCAAAAAAGCTCCAGCCACGTTACCAAACTCTTCCATTACATAGTTTTCTTGTTGCGCCAAATAACTCCAACGATAATGCATTGCCGGCAAGGTAAACCACTCATCGCCATAAAGTTCAAATAGTAGCGCGACAATTTTTTGCTTTGGCGATTCGGGGTAAACGGAGCGAAATGGAAACCTTGATTCCAAGCAATCAATAATCTCGCTGGTATCCTGAATCACAACATTATCAGGCGTATGTACCACTGGAATAAAGCGCACTCCAGTTCGCGGAATAATGAACTTTGAATACACTAATAAAGTCGCAAGCCGTTCCTCATAAGGAATCCCTTTATAACGCAAATAGGGCCTTATCTTTCCGGTGTAATAGGAATGATCCGTACCATAAAGAATATATTTTTCATTGCTGGACATGACGATTCACCGCTCTTTGACTTTTATAGCGCACTAACCTTGTATAATTTTGTTACGCTGCACTCCTAGATCAATGAAACCATCAGGGCTTTTTATGGTAGTTTCGATCTCATCACCTGGTTGCAAGTATTGTGTACGTTGCTTTTGCATTTTTATAAACATTTTCCACTTCACGGATTCAGGAAGCAGCGCAGCAAGCTTTTGTTTAGCGGGTGAAGGAACGGATAGTGCGCAACCAGCGGGGGTACCGGTTGCAAGCAAATCACCTACTGCAAAGTCGTGCACTTGAGAAAGCTCTGTGAGCGTTTCCGCAGGGCGATACACCATATCTCGAGTGTTATTACTCTGGCGTACTTCGCCATTCACTTTTAGCGTTAACTGTAAATTATCTAAATAGTGCATATCTTGTTTATCAAGCAGGCACAAGAAAGGACCAGCGGGGCCAAAAGTTCTAAAGCTCTTGCCTTTATAGAATTGCATTTGTGGCACCTGAATATCCCGGGCAGACACATCATTAACGATTAACGCGCCAGCCACATATTCGTGCAAATTACCTTCGCTTAGTTTTAATGGTCCGGTGATTGGCTTCTTTAAAACAATGCCAAGCTCAACCTCATAATCCAACAACTCACAAGAGGAAGGTCGAATTACTTCGGTGTTGTAGGGAGACAGACAGCTGCTTGCCTTGGTAAAAATCATATTGAAGTTTTTTTCGTCTGGATCCATTCCAGACTCTTCCATATGCTTACGATAATTAGCACCCTGACAGACAAATCGTTGGTTCGTCGTAATAGGCGATAAAATTTTAATACCATTTAATGGCACAGCTTCGCCTTTTATGTCTTTAAGATCAGCCGCGGAAAATGCTGCTACAAATTCTCCAGTCGTCAAATATTCACCAGGAATTACGATGACTTGATCATCGCGTACCACACCCCATTGGGTTTTACCATTATGCTCAAATCGAACCGTATTAACGCTCATTTTCTTACTACTCTCTTTTAAGGGCGATGATTGTTGGCTCGCCTTGCTTTTGATTGTCCACGACTGGTCCGCACTTATGGTATTCACCGCAGACTCGCCACTTGCTGAAACGGTACCCCTCAAAGATATGAGGGGTACACCTAGACCTGCTTTCAATAGTGCACGTCTTTTCTGATTGGTCATTTCGCTTCTCCATGCTAAAGCATGGTTTTAGCCATTGTTAGCAACTTAGTCATTGACAGATCCGGGCTTTTACGAAGATTTTTCAGCAAAGCGATGACATTGGCAAAATTGATCTTGGGTTTAATAAATTTTGCAGGCAATGGCGCCCCCCACTGATAGAGGCCTTGCTTATTAGCAAAACTAACACCCATGGGGCTATCTTCGGTAAAGCGATCACCATCACAATAATGCTCGTGTTTAAATCCCCAAGGATCTTCCCAATAATCAAAAATTTGACTTCCTAAAATATGACGGCCAATCCCCCAGGCATGGTTATAACCTTTGTTACGCAACACCTGTTGCCCCATACCCACCGCATCCTGATCCAAGACTTCAAATGCTGAATGATTGTACTGCGCACAAAAACCTTGGCCGATAGCAATACTATGATGATCAGCAGGCGTATCGCCTAAATCAAAACGAAAGAAGGTGACAAAAGGAGATCCATCCGGCAGCACCTGAACATCACTAGGAATCAATCCTAAATGGGCTGTATACCATGCACAGGTTTGCTGATATTCCGCGGTTTCCAATACTACATGGCCAAGTTTTATAATTTGCGAAGGCGCTTCCGCAACCCTTTGCACCGCATTAACCCTTTCAACATGATTGGTGTTTAACGTTAAAGGTTCGCGCTGTTTAATTTCTTCATAATAGGTTTGGCCGAACACCGCCTCTACCAAAAAGCCATTGGGATCCGTTAGCCGCACCACTTCACCGCCACCAGGAGTCGCTATAGCCTGAATAGGCTTAGCACCTTTAATACGGGATAGAGCTTCTAACGCTTCTCTCGATTCTACCTCTAAACCAAAACCAAGAAACTGAGCCTTTTTGCCTTTACGAATCTCATAACAAAATGGTGCCTCTGCTGAGCCCCGCATAAAAATACTGTTGCTATTGCGATCACAAGTTACCAAGCCAAAGTCTCTTAAAAACGCTTCTGCCTTTTGCAAATCTGGCCGCTCAAAAATCAAATGCGCTAAACGTTGCGCCTTCGCCGTTGGCGAAGGATGCCTTGCTGGCTGAGGCATGGTTAAACGCGCGCTAGATTTCGGCGCTGCCTGCACTGAGTCAGTCAACGTGGAACTTGATGTTGATACAACCGCTTCTGAAACCATCACTTTTGGCATGAGGGGAACTCCTAACCTGTCTCGATTTTGGAACCGCCTGTTGCGGCCAATTGGTGACATTTAATCACAATTGATGATTTTGTCAATTATGATTAAAACCCTATAATCAGCACCATTACTGACGTTCACCCACAGTTTGCTAGCGAGATTCACAATGAGCAGCGACGAAAAAGACGAAAAAAGCCATAAGAATCAAAGCGAAGGCACAACAGCTAAAGAGCCCAGAGGAGCGCGACGCAAAAGAGCGACACGCCAGAAGCTGATTAACGCCGGCCTCGCGCTAATGTCTGAAAGAGGCAAAAACGGTGTCTCAATCAATGAAATCACCGAAGCTGCCGATGTAGGCTTTGGATCGTTTTACAATCATTTTGAATCAAAAGACGCAATCTACGATGCCTTGATAGAAGAGGTACTGAACAGCATTGGCGACGCTATCGAGGTCGCAACCAATAAACTAGAAGACCCCGCCGCAATCCTCGCAACCGCCATACGTAATGTGATGAATCATGCGCAAAGAAATCCTGTTTGGGGCCGCTTCCTGCTGCGCACAGCTTATTCCAGCGAAGTGCTCACATTGGGCATGGGGAAATATATGATGAACGATTTACTTCGCGGCATGGACGCAAACCGCTTTAATGTTAATGACCCAGTCATGGCCTTTCTTACCGTGGGCGGCACTGTACTAAGCGCTCTCGCACTATCCATAGAACTAAACGAAAGCACTACCAACCCAACCAAAAATAACGCAGTGCAAGTGGCAAATGGCTTGGGTTATTCGTTAGAAAATCTCGACCAACGCACGGCCAGCTCTGTTTTACAAATTTTAGGTCTATCAGTGGAAGAAGCAGACACCATCGCCAATGCACCACTTCCGGACATAAAGGATCAATAAAACGCTATAAATGCGGGTTATTGATCCCTATCAACACTCTTCGGCCTCTTCTCCATAAACTGATCCCATCCAAGCAGTACTCCGACAACTAAACTTCCAGTTAGACGAAGCTTAGTACTCATAAATCATAAGTTATAAAAAAGCCGAGTACGTTATGTCCGAAGAAACGAATCTCCAAGAAAACCAAAACAAGGAAGCTATGGACAGTGTTGATCACGCCTGGCTTCGCATGGAAGGCCCGCACAACCTGATGATGATAGGTGTCGTTCTTATTTTTGAAGATCGACTCGACCTGGACCGTTTCTATGACATTCTACAAACCCGGCTCATAGATCGCTTTGAGCGTTTTTCACAACGAGTTGTTCATGAGAATGGCCATGATTATTGGCAAGAAGATCCTTATTTCTCTCTAGATAATCATGTTATTGCTACCGCTTTCCCGCACACTGGTAGCAAAGAACAATTACAAACCCTCGCCAGTGAAATTGTTAGCCAGCCGCTAGAGAACGACAAACCGTTATGGTCAATTCATGTCATTGGGCATTACCAACAAGGTAGCGCCTTGGTAATTCGCATTCACCATTGCATTGCCGATGGTATGTCTCTAGTGAAGCTTATTATGTCACTAACAGACCCAAGCGCAGACCCACAAAGCAAACAACTTTGCATGGAAAAACCGACCGAAGGAGCCGGTTCCCATCACCACGAATCATTACGGGATTTAATGGCTCACCCAAGCCACCTAATCGAGTCCATGTCTCATGGTTTATCCGGTGCAGAAGAATTAGCGGCAATCACCTTAAGAGCGGGAGATCCCAAAACCTCTTTAAAAGGCGAATTAAGTGGTAAGAAAACCGCTGCCTGGGCAGACCCTTTTCCATTACCAGCAGTAAAAAAACTAGGAAAGCAACTTAATGCGACCGTTAACGACGTACTAATGACGGTTGCCACAGGAGTATTGAAAAACCTACTGGAACAAAAAAGTGAAGACACCGATGGTAAAACGCTTCACGCAGCCGTACCGTTTAATTTAAGACCGATAGACGAACCCATCGATAAACTTGGCAATCAGTTTGGCTTAGTGCTTGTTCCCTTACCGGTTGGAATAGAAGATCCTACTGATAGGCTTAAAGCGGTTTCCGAAGGAATGCAGAAACTCAAAAACTCCTATCAAGCACATGTTTTCTTTTTCTTGCTACAGGTACTAGGCAAAGGCCCCAGCTTTCTGGAACAAACCGCATTAGATGTTCTTAGCAAAAAAGCGAGTGTCGTGATGACCAATGTACCGGGGCCAAAAGTGCCTTTATATTTGGCCGGAGCCAAACTCGCACAACCTTTAGCGTGGGTACCTCAATCCGGCGATATTGGTATTGGCTTATCTATTTTAAGTTACAACGATCAGGTACAGTTTGGATTTATAGCAGATAGAAATCTGATTGAAGATGCCAGTAATATCTGCCAGCTATTCTTAGATGAATTTAAATTATTAGAAGCTGCTGTGAACAACAACCTCCAAACAGATTCAGAGGTTAACTAAAATGCTAAAAAATATCTCACTGTGCTTAATCACACTTCTATCCAGCTCATTATTTATTTCCACCCATGTATTTGCTGATGCCGATTGGAAATTAAGAAAAGACAAAAAGGGAATCCAAATTTTCACACGCGAGGTAAAAGGTTCAGATTTTCATTCCTTTAAGGGAATTATCACCTTAGATACCAACCTTTCTACTTTAATGGCAGTGCATACCGACGTAGCTTATGTAAAGGAATGGATGAAAGATTGCGATGAATCTGAAATGCTTTCTGAACTAACACCAACAGGTTATACCGCCTACTTTAAAACTAATTCCCCTTGGCCTGTTAAAGATCGAGACTATGCACTTCAATATACCATTGAACAAGATAAAGCAGACTTAGCGGTTAAGCTAAGCTTTCGCAGCGCGGTTGGCTTAGTCCCCAAAGCAGACGACTGTGTACGCATTACAGAGCTCGAAGGTTTTTGGAAAATGGAACCTCTAGGTAAACAGCAAGTGAAAGTCACTTACCAGGTTGAAGCTGACCCTTCCGGCAATATTCCCGCATGGCTAGCTAATAACTTTGTTGTGGATCAGCCCTATGAATCACTACAACGTTTGCGCAACCGGGTCACCATGGAGAAGTATCAAAACAAAAGCTTTGATTTTATTCAGGAGCCGTAGCCAGCCCTAACCAGGCCAAGGCTCGACAAAAGCAGCGACTGGTTTCCAGGATGCTGTCAGATGAGCTAGACTCATCCAATGGAAACTAAAATCCCACCCCTACATTTGCTGCGAGTGTTTGAAGCCGCTGGCAGATTGCTGAGCTTCAAAGAGGCTGCAAAAGAGCTTTTTGTTACACCCTCGGCGGTAAGCCACCAAATCAAAAGCCTTGAGGAGCAAACAGGTTTTCCCCTCTTTAGGCGCCAAAATCGCGCCTTGAGCCTAACCAAGGCCGGCCAAGAGCTGCTCGTCGTAGTGAGTCAACATCTGGGTGAGCTGCGCCAAGACGTAGCTCGCATCCAACGTCGTTATGGTGACCCGTCGATAAGGGCGCACATACTACCTTTCATGGCTAGCGAGTATGTAATCCCTAACTTACATCACTTCCAAACCGCTCACCCAGAGATAGAGCTTCGCATTGAGACTGGCTTAAATGTCGTAGATTTTGCGCTACAGGATTTGGATATTGGTGTACGCATGGGGCTGGGCGATTGGCCCGGGTTGGTAGCTAAAAAGCTTGTTTCAATTGAAGCAACGCCGCTGTGTTCGCCACAGTACCAAGAGCAACACCAAATGCGCCAAATGACTGATCTACAGGACAAAACCTTAATCCAAATCCAGTGGCAGGAGGATCCTTGGAAGCGCTGGTCAGAATACACAGGAATCCCTTTAAATGACGATCACAAACTGACATTGGATAGCTTCATGAATTCCCTCACAGCGGCAGAGCAAGGCCTTGGTGTTGCCGTTGGTTTGCTTCCACTCGCCCATTCCCGACTGCAGCAAGGTCGGTTAGTGGCACCCTTCGATGATCGCATACAAGTTGAGGAAGCCTATTATTTAGTTTTTCGACCCGAAGATGCCGATCGAGAAGACCTAAAACTCTTCACTGGCTGGCTAATTGACCTGTTTAACACCTTAGATGACGAGTATCGCAATACTTTTAACTCAGATGAATCAAACTCATCCGAGACCACATAATTTTCGTTTGCCGACCACCGGTCATTAATACATGCTTACAAAACCGTTAATGACCGGATTACCTCACCTATGGCAAAGCAAATATCCAACTGGATTGTTAACCACCCGTTTATCATTTTACTGATGTCAGCCATGGTCACGGCTGCCGCTATGTATGGCATGCCACCCAAGCTCAATTCGGATTT
This sequence comes from Pseudomonadales bacterium, assembly GCA_022361455.1. Classification (GTDB taxonomy): domain Bacteria; phylum Pseudomonadota; class Gammaproteobacteria; order Pseudomonadales; family Ketobacteraceae. Next base: position 7,404 of record JAKSAW010000417.1, read on the forward strand.
TGAAGTCTACTTCGGCCCCAAGAACGAGCACCTTACCACCTACCATAAAATGCAGGATGACTTCGCCACCACGGATAATATTTTCTTTGTTGTGGCGCCTAGTGACGGAGTGGTATTCAAAAATGAGACCCTGAGCATCGTTCAAGAATTTACCGAGGAAGCCTGGCAATTACCTTTTGCTACCCGGGTAGATTCTATTACCAATTTTCAACATACCGAAGCCAGCGAAGATGAGCTTGTTGTTGACGATCTGGTTCCCGAACCCAGTACCGCCAGCTCAGCTCAATTAATCAAAGCAAAACAGATTGCGCTAGGGGAACCGCAGTTACTCAATAGGTTATTGCCTCCTAAGGCCAACGTTACCGGCATTAATGTTACCTTCACTCTACCTGGCCTGGACAAAACTCAGGAAATTCCAGATGTCGTGGCTGCAGCCCGTGCCATGGTAGAAAAATACGAAACTCAATACTCGAGCATACAGATCTACACCACCGGCCGAGTAATGAATAACAATGCGTTCAGAGAAGCGTCGCTTCATGATGTCTCGACGATTGTGCCAATCGCATTTGCAATAGCGTTTGCGCTAATTGCTGCCTATATGTTTTATGCCACAAGACGAATCTTTACGGCGTTTTTAGGCACCTTTGCAACACTAGTCATAGTGGTGGTTTCTATCGCGACTGCGATGGGAATTGCCGCTTGGTTAAACATCGAAATCTCTCCACCAGTTGCTAATGCCCCCACCATGATTTTAACCCTGGCAATTGCGGACTGTATCCACGTTTTGGTTAGTTATTTTCAACAAATGCGCTTGGGCTTGAATCGTAAAGCAGCGATGGCGGAAAGCTTACGGTTAAATCAACAGCCGATCTTCTTAACAAGCATTACCACCATGGTGGGCTTTCTATCGCTAAATTATAGCGACTCGCCACCCTTCCAAGACTTAGGCAATGTCGTTGCCATTGGCGTCATTGCTGCATGGGGCTTTGCAGTGACCTTGTTGCCAGCAATAACTATTCTCCTACCAATACGCGTAAAAGTACTAGACGAGAAGCAGCAAAAGCCTTCTGAATTAGCTAACAAGGTTATTCGCTATCGTCACCCACTTTTCTTCACACTGATGATCGCGATTGTTGGCACCACTAGTTTTATCCCAGCAAATACATTAAATGATGTCTGGGCAGAATACTTCGATGAAAGCACCGAAGTACGTTTAAATTCCGATTTTATTCGCCAAGAGTTAACCAGCCCTAACACCATTGAATTCGCGCTCTACGCTGAAGATGAAGGCGGTATCGCCAGTCCAGAATATTTAAAAAACCTGGAAGCTTTCAGTAAGTGGTTAGGCGAGCAACCAGAAATATTGCATGTAAACACGTTTAGCGATGTCATGAAGCGTTTAAACAAATCCATGCATGCAGATGATCCAAGCTGGTATAAACTCCCCGAAGATCGTGAACTCGCTGCCCAATATATTTTATTGTACGAGCTGTCGCTCCCGTTTGGATTGGATCTAACTAACCAGTTAACCATGACTAAAGACGCAAGCCGCGTTATTGGCACCATTCGGGATAGCTCAACCGCAACCGTTCTGGAACTGCAAGCAAGAGCACAAGCTTGGCTAGCGGAAAACGCACCGGAGTATATGTACCACCCAGGCACAAGTGCCGATGTTATGTTTGCGCATATAGGCTACTCCAACGTAAGAAGTATGCTGAAAGGAACATTTACTGCGTTAATTGTTATTTCCATTGTACTAGGCTTTGCCTTGCGGTCTTTTAAATTTGGTTTGATTAGCTTAATTCCAAATATTATTCCCGCCGGTGTTGCCTTTGGCATTTGGGGAATGATCGATGGTGAAATTGGCTTAGGGCTATCAGTAGTAGCCGGGATGAC
>JAKSAW010000799.1 GCA_022361455.1 Pseudomonadales bacterium
CATTAGAAATAAAAATGCCGGCTTAAAGCCGGCATTTTTATTTTCCCATCAACACAAAAAACATGTCATTTAAAGCTATATCGGGCTATCCCCTGATCGTGTTGCCGACTTTTTCAAATCGGGACAACGCAGCCCGCATACCTTCTTCAAGATCTCGATGCTCTTTATTCTGCTTACTTTGCTCAAACTCACTCTGCTTGTTCGCATTAGCCGACTCCACCGCTCTAATTTTAGGTGTCACCGCCTCGATATCGATCTCATGACCATCTAGATTCGCATTAATTGCAGAGGCATCCACTAAGTATTCAACATAGGATCCCAACATACGCTTATGCAATTCAGAATTCAGCTCGATATCTCTTAGCTGACAGATTCTTTCAATAGATAGCTCGAAAGCCTTTTTAAGACCATGAGCAGTTACTGATACAGTTTTGAACTTAGCTGCCTTGCCTGGCTCCTTGACGCGAATCTTGAATTCTTGCCAAGGCTTTCGTCCTTCTCGTGTTCGGTTTACTAACTGCAAACCAACCACTCGACCATCCTCATGAATGATCCCTTCACCCTGTAGTTTTTTTCGTTGTTTTGATGCAGCTTGCCGCTGCCCCAAACTTTCTTCCAACGCCTTTGCCAACTTTAGCGCTTTTTCTTTGTTGCGTCCGATACGAACATATTTCTGTGTTTCTTTACCATCCCAGGCTTTAGTAACGCGGTAATATTCCCTATCGCCATCACGCAAAATCGTAATACCCATAACGACGACCCTAAGCTGCTCCTAGTGTTTTAGTTTATTCCTAGTACAAGTTTCACCAGACTTGCCTTTGCTTCTTACTTACGCGAAGTCTTCGCGTCGGACAATATGACAACTGAGCAGGTAATTCGACCTAGCATCCATCTTTGAATAAGCGGTAAGCAATAAGCTTGAAATTGTGGTGATTAGATGCCGAACCCAAAAGGCTCAAGCAAATCAAATAGAACTTCCCCACAAACTTAACTACCTATTATGTCACTGCTTTATTGATATCGATGTACTACTTCTGGCGAATCACAGACGCTCATTACCGCCTGGACAACGGTAATGTAGCGCCTTTTGTTACGAATGAAAACCTTTAATTAACAATTTCAACACATTTTAGATGTTGACATTACAATTTTTATAGTGTTTACGCTGACTCATAAAATCGCTCAAGGTTCGATCTAACTCGAGATTCGATAAAGGTTCGTATGGATTCTTTTGCTAACACATCTGGTAAATGGCGGTTCACTTCTTCCGTTACATAAGCTTGATCAAAGCCCAATTCATTGACCATATTTATTAATTCTTCTTCACCGTGACGGGTAAAAAAGTCATCAATTACCAAGTCCATCATGTTGTGAATATATTCTGCATCGCGCACTTCAAGCCACAAGCGCTTAGCCATATCGACACCTTTATCAATATCACTTTCAGACACATAGTCAGCTGCCAAGGAAAATTCTTTTCCCTCTACGTTATCCCAAAAGTGATCTGCGACTTTTTTAATGTTGTGCTCATTTAGAGAATTATTAAGAATTTTTTCACTTAAATCTAAAGTACGATTAATATTCGCCTCAATATATTTCTTAACCGCACCTTCCGCCATATTCTCTAAATTAGGCATGGCTTTGTTAATGCTTTTAGCGCCCATTTTCATTAACGAACCTACACCAGGCACTTTTTTCGTCACCACATTTTCATTCATCACATAGTCTTTAATGCCATGATAAAGCACATCGGAAATTAACTCGCTATAGATAGGGCTCTTTAATACCGCCCTGATCACATCGACTCTAACTTCTTCGTATTGAGCCATATGCATCACCAAATCATCAAACTCATCTTTAGGCACGATGGTCGCTAAAGTCGTCGACTTATTAATATCTGCTTTTATACCCACTAATATGGTTTTAACAATCACTTCATGCAAACGCTGCGTATAAGGCGCATGTTTAACACTATGATGAGCAATTTCTTTCACCAACTCGCGATCTATAAGCTCGTTTAAGGTCATAGACTGCAACCAACTAAAAATGGCTACCACCTCGCTGCTTAGCAGCTGCTTTAAGCTCTCCCCCTCAAGATCAGACATCACGAATTGGATATGCTTTTCCTTTAGCTCAGCGATCAAGGCTTCTCTGGATAGCTCCGACATCAACTCCCCCTTAACTCTCCAAAAATAATTGAATGAATAATTTTATTGTGTGCTGCTTAGTTTTGTCGGCGATATTGCGTAGGCGTGACGCCTAACCAACGCTTAAATGCACGACCAAAATTTGATGGATCGTTATACCCCAATAACACTGCGATCTCATCGACTGTTTTGTGAGTGTGCTTCAAATAATCCACTGCTTTTTTTTTTTTTTTTTTATCAAGAATTTCCTGATAATTAGTTCACAAATCCGCTAAACGACGGTTAAAAGTCCGACTCGACATAAAGCATTTTTCAGCAACTTCCTCTAGCTTTGGAAAACGCCCTGGCTCAGCGACAATCTCCTGCCGCACTTTAACAAGCAGGTCATCGAACTGCCCCAAGCTCTCCAACTCTTTGCGGCATTGCTCCTCCATCAATTGTTTTGATACAGGGTCTGACATACCTAGAGGTAAATCTAGATATTGCTTGGGGATACGAATCTGATTAACAGGCTGGTCGTAGTGAGGATGCTTATCATCGAACAGTTCAGCCAGCTTAGGATCGAACTCAGGCTCTGAGTAAGTGCAGTAAGCTTCAATATCTTCAGGCAACGTGCCGATTAGATTCTCCCCCATTACCGCGAAGCTAGTGTAGAAGGTTTGTAAGAAGAAACGCTCGAGATCCTTGTCCACTGGAATCATAGAATCCACCGCGATTACCCCGTCGTCACCATCAATATAGAAATCGATATTCACTAATCCCAATCGAGTTTTGGCGTATTTAACTCCAAGCTCGATAGCTTCACCGAGCTTGGCACTGCTTAAAGCGGCATAACCCAAAAAGCCGTGAGTAGATATCTTTAACTGCAATCCAAACCAGACGCCCAAATTAGGGTCTTGAGTAAACTTGAATCCAGCATCCACCAATTCATTAAATTGATTACCAGAAACCTTGGCATCGGCTGCCTCCAAAATATCGGGACTAATACCCACTTGCTCTAGCAATTGCTCTCTATCAGCACCTCGCGACACCAACAGCTCTACAAGTACCTTGGCATAACTGGCATGAATGCTGGCATGGTCCAGCGGAGACAACTTTGCTATAACCCACCCCCGAGAATAAACAGCCTGTCGACAGATCCTAAGTGCATGACAATACGCGTGTGACTAAGCGTTCGCAACTCGGGAAAACGACATTCTTAGTCAAAAATAGGCAAAAAAAAGCCCGAAACGGGTAGTTTCAGGCTTTGAGGCGTCCAAAAGTTATGTAGGGAAACAGTCATCGACGACAGATGACCATTGATTAATAGAATAGCGAAATGGCTGGGAAACACAGTTTAAGAATTGTAGTGAGCAAGTAACTGTTGTGTAATTTTCGCCCTAAAAGAATTCGTCCTCGCTAGCGGGCGGGCGCTCGGAGAATGGATCAACAGACAAATCAAAGCCGGACTGATCCCTAGTTGGCTCTGGAGCTACTTCATCGGCAGCTGGTGAATCGTCTATGACTGAGCCAGCCGAATCATCCTGAACCTCTGTCGTCTCAGGGGTGGTGTCGACGGCTTCGGCAGGTTCATCGACATCAACATCCAAACCTTCACCAAAGTCATCATCTATGGATTCATCTTCTGCTGTCTCAGCTTTTGGAGGGGAGTCTTCCAGCACGCTGAATACGCTTTCATCATCACCTTTGAGCGTCTCTTGATTACCGTCTTCATCCTCATTAAATATCTCAAAGCCTTTGAGGCCCTCTAGGCCGGCTTCCTTGATCATTTCCGGGGTGAACTCATCATCCTCTGGCAACTCCTCTTCGCCACTGAGAATCGCTTCGTCATTAGCTCCCTGCTCCACCACAATTTCGACTCGACGATTAATAGAACGATTTTCAGGGGTGTCGTTTGGTACAAGCGGTTGGGTATCCCCGTTACCAACAATTGAAAACAAGGCTGGATCCATTTCACCTGTTTTCATTAATTCGTGGGCAACGGAAACTGAACGGGAGGAAGACAATTCCCAGTTAGAGCGAAACCGGTGGGTGGAGATGGGAACATCGTCAGTATGGCCTGTCACATCGAAGGTGCCGCGCATTTCTTTAATAGCATCTCGAATCTTATCCATAATTGGGATAAAGCTGGGGCGCAATGTGGCTGAACCAGAAGCAAACGACCCCTGCTCCTTTACCCTGATAATAATCTTGCGTCCCTTTGTTTCCACTTCGATCTTGCCATCTTCGATCTCAGCTTTTAAAGATTGCGCTGCTTCAACTGCGTCAGCTTGAGTTTGCGCAACCAGCTGTTGCATCATTTTAGCCACGGCTTCAGCGTTACTTTTTTCTGCATCGGATTCCTGCGCTTCCTCCGTGCCATCAACACAACGAACCTGCAATGTGGACTTAGTCATTTCTTCGGTATATTGACGTACCACATTTAGCGGGGTGGGATCAGGCCTGCCAGGGGAAAATTCTTGAGCGACAATAGAGGTACCGCGAGGAGTATCTTTAACTTCGATTTTATTTTGTACGCCAAAAGCGTTCTTCATTGAGCCCGCTAATTGCTTGTATTTTTGAACATCCATTTCCGAGAAGGCCAACAAAAGCACGAAGAAGCACATCAGCAGAGACATTAAGTCTGCAAAAGTTGCTAAGTATGCCGGCAGCCCAGGGGGGCATTCCGGGCATTCTTCCTCTTCTATTTCCTCAGACACGGAACACTACTCGTCTTCTGCTGTGCGCTTACCTTCTGCTAGATAAGCTTTCAACAGGGTTTGGATAACTCGAGGGTTTTGACCCGATTGGATGGCCACCAACGCATCGATAATCATCGACTGCACTCGAGACTCTTCTTCGGCACGTAACTGCAATTTATCTGCAAAGGGCAACGCCACCATATTTGCGATCATGGCGCCGTATAGTGTGGTCAATAATGCAACCGCCATCGCCGGGCCGATTGCTTTGGGATCATCCATGGCTGAAAGCATTTGCACCAGACCAATTAGGGTTCCGATCATGCCCATTGCTGGCGCCACGTCACCGATCTGCCGCCAAATTTTGGAACCCCATTCATGGCGATTGGCGGCTTCTTTCATTTCTTTGGTGAGCAGTGCGCGAACCACGTCAGGATCGTGGCCATCCACTAACAATTGGATACCACGTTGCAAAAAGTCGTTGCTTACCTCTTTACCTTCTAAAGACAGCAAGCCACCCTTTCGAGCGGCATCAGCAATCTCAACAACTTCTACGATTAATTCTTCTGGTGAACTTAACTGGAACTTGAATGATTTTCCGGCAACTTTAAACGCGCTCAAGAATTGCGATAGCGGAAACTTCATCAATACCGCAAAGATGGTTCCGCCAATAACTACCAGAATAGATGGCACGTTCACAAAGATGATGATGCTGCCACCGAGCGCCATTGCCGAACCCACGATGACAAAGGCACCAATTATTCCCACCAGGGTCGCTAGATCCACTACGGACTCCCTACGATCACTAACCCAAAAACTAAGCTTCTTATTTAAGTCTAGACAGGAATTTCCAGAATTCAGGGATATTCGTTGACCCGCAAACTAAGTATTAGGTAAGTTTGCGCCATTCCATCAAACCAAGAGCAAAAAATGGCTAAAAAAGATACAAATTCGGACTTCGAGACCTCTTTAGAAACCCTGGAATCCCTTGTTGAACGCATGGAAAGCGGTGAAATGTCGCTGGAAGAGTCCTTAAGCGCCTTCGAACAGGGTATTCAGCTTACAAAAAAATGTCAGACCGCTTTGAAAGAAGCTGAGCAGCGAGTCAAAATCTTAATCGAGCAGAATGGTTCTGATGAGCTCCAGGAATTTGTTTCCAGCAGCGAAGGGGAATAGGCCTCGACATGAGCAGTGAGGCACTACAAGAATACATCAAAAGCAGCCAGGAGCGAGTTAACAATCGCTTGGATTATTGGCTGCAAAGGCAAGAGAAATTAGCCCCAAGACTGGTGGAGGCAATGCACTATGCCACTTTCAATGGTGGCAAGCGAGTGCGCCCCGTATTGGCATTTGCTGCCGCTGAAGCTCTAGGTGGCTCCCCAGAAGACGCTGTTGATGTGGCATGCGCTCTGGAAATGGTGCACTCCTATTCATTAGTGCACGATGATCTTCCCGCTATGGACGACGACAAGCTACGCCGGGGCCAACCTACTTGCCATATTGCTTTCGATGAAGCCACCGCAATCTTAGCGGGAGATTCTCTGCAATGTCTGGCTTTTGAAGTACTCGCACAAAGCCCATTGCCATCCATGAATAACGATATCAAAGTACATATGGTGCAAACACTTACCCAGGCGAGCGGCACTGCTGGCATGGCAGGTGGCCAAGCGCTAGATTTGGATGGCGAAGGCAAAAAGCTAGATCTACCAGACCTAGAGCGTATTCACCGTCACAAAACAGGGCAACTGATTCGCGCCAGCGTCACCATGGGGGCCATGGTGGTAGCAGACCATACGTCTGAACAATTAAAAGCGCTGGACGAGTACGCAGATGCCATTGGGCTTGCCTTTCAGGTATGGGATGATGTTTTAGACCTCATCGGTGACACTGAAACCTTGGGTAAACAACAAGGCGCTGATCTAGCATTGAACAAGTCCACGTACCCTAGTGTGCTTGGCCTTGAAGCAGCTAAAGAGCATGCAATGAAGCTGAACCAGCGAGCGCAACAAGCATTAGACAGATTTGATCATAAAGCGGACATTTTGAGGGCCCTTTCTAGCTATATCATATCTAGAACCCATTAGATTGGTGCCAGAACCGGCCAGACACCATTCTAAAGATACAAACTTGTGGAAAGACTGAGTTATAATGGCCGGCTTCCACACCGCAGTCGAGGAGCTTGCGCCCGAATGTTCACAGAGATTCCGCTTAAAAAGCCAAGCACTCCGCTGTTGGACGAGATTGATCGTCCTGAGCAGCTGCGCGCGCTAGCGGAAGATCAACTACCACAGCTGATCAACGAACTACGTGAGTATCTTTTGTATTCTGTCGGCAAAACCGGCGGCCACTTTGGAGCGGGTTTAGGGGTTGTAGAACTAACTGTTGCCCTGCACTACGTATTTAACACTCCCAGCGACAAACTTGTCTGGGACGTGGGCCACCAAGCTTATCCGCATAAAATTCTTACCGGGCGCCGCGAAGAGATGCTCACCATGCGCCAGCGCAAAGGCTTGAGCGCCTTTCCCAAAAGAGGCGAGAGTATTTATGATACCTTTGGCGTAGGCCATTCAAGCACGTCCATATCCGCAGCATTAGGCATGGCCATAGCCGCTCAAATGCAAGGCCGAGACGACAAGCATGTAGCCATTATTGGTGATGGCGCCATGACAGCCGGTATGGCCTTTGAAGGTATTAACCACGCCGCACATTTAGATTCAGACATTCTGGTTATCCTTAACGATAACGAGATGTCCATCAGCGAGAACGTGGGTGGCTTATCGAATTATTTCTCCCGAATCTGGGCGAGCCGCACCTACAATTCCTTGCGTGAAGGCGGCAAAAAAGCATTAGAGAACATGCCCCGCACAATGGAATTTGCGCGTCGTACTGAAGAACATATGAAAGGCATGGTTTCCCCAGGCACCATGTTCGAAGAATTAGGCTTCAATTACGTGGGCCCAATAGACGGCCACAACATTGAAAAGCTCGTGGTTTATCTTTCCAAGATGAAAGAAATTCCTGGGCCCAAATTACTACATGTAATCACTCAAAAAGGTCGAGGCTTCTCACCAGCTGAAAAAGATCCCATCGGCTACCATGCACTGAACAAGTTGGAACCTAAGCCTGCGGTTTCTGAGGTAGAAATACCGAAAAAGAAACTCCCTAAATACTCTGATGTGTTTGGCCAGTGGCTTTGCGATATGGCACAGGAAGATCCACGCCTGGTGGGCATTACTCCAGCAATGCGAGAAGGCTCCGGCATGGTGACCTTTTCCAAACTTTACCCAAAGCAATATCAAGATGTGGCTATTGCTGAACAGCACGCGGTTACTTTAGCGGCGGGCTTGGCATGTGAAGGGCAAAAACCCGTGGTTGCGATTTACTCCACCTTTTTGCAGCGTGCTTATGATCAACTAGTTCATGATGTCACGCTACAAGATTTGGATGTACTCTTTGGCATTGATCGCGCGGGTTTAGTGGGAGAAGATGGCCCAACCCATGCGGGCGCTTATGATATTAGTTACCTGCGATGCATCCCTAAGATGGTGATCATGACACCATCCGATGAAAACGAATGCCGCCAAATGCTGTACACAGGTTACGTGCACAAAGGGCCAGCCGCAGTTCGCTATCCACGAGGCACAGGACCTGGCGCCACTATCGAGCAAAAGATGGAGGCCTTGCCATTAGGTAAAGGCATTGTGCGCAGAGAAGGCCAGGGTATCGCCCTACTGGTTTTCGGAACCGCATTACCAGAAGCAATCACAGTTGCCGACAAATTCAATGCTACCGTGGCAGATATGCGATTCGTTAAGCCAATCGACGAAGAGCTTATCCTTGAGCTTGCCAATAGCCATGAACTTCTCGTTACCATTGAAGAGAACGCAATCATGGGAGGCGCCGGCTCTGCTGTGGCTGAATGCTTAGCCAAGCACGGTGTTGTTCAGCAGCTACTCAATATTGGCATTCCCGACGCCTACATCGAACACGGCAAGCCCAGTGAGATGCAAAATGAATGTGGTATTGATGCCCCTGGAATCGAAAAGGCTATTCATCAGCGCCTAACACTGATCAACCAAAACAAGGCTAATCAATCCATTGGCTAGCGCTGTTAAACTCTCGAGCATCCTTAAAACTTCTTCTTCAACGTGATCGCTTTGTTTTCTTCAGAAAAATTCACGAAATCTAAATAGGTCATACCCAATAAAACGTAGTAGGGATTATCCCCTTGAATCACCGCCGCTGGGACCTGAGGCACACTAATTTCACCTACTTTGACTGCATCTAGCTTCACCATCCAAGAACGCGTAATGCCCCCTGCTGTCATAGCCTGACCCTCCACGCCATTGACTCTGTAATCAATCCCGAGACGCTTAGCAGTGTTTTCATTCATCGCCACAGTGGTGGCGCCCGTATCCACTAGGAAGGTAACGTTGAGCCCATTAATACTGCCAGAGGTAATATATTGGCCATAGTTGTTACGTTTAATCACAACCTCAGATGCTTCGTGCTCACGATAAACCGTGCCAATTGAGCGGCCTAAAAAATAACGCTGAGTCACGCCATTGATCCGAATAGAAGCAGATTTAGAGTCAGCGGCTACCAGGGTAGCACCACTAGCATCGGGCTTATTAAGTTTGAGAAGTTTTTGCTGGCCGTTAATCTTTACTACTGCCGTATTTTTAAACAAGCCAACCACTTCGACTTTCACCTGAGAAGCCCCTGCTAGGCCGCCCCATGAAATGATAAAAAGTATTAAAAACAATTGCCTAAGCACTGCCACCGCCTCGCCATAACTCTGTTTCTCTAATATGATGATAGCTATGATTTACGTTCTTGGTTCAATCATTCTCATCATAGTTATTGTTGGTCCCGGACTGTGGGCCCAGCACGTATTAAGCCGTTATAGCAAAGAAACGCCAGCAATAACCTATACTGGGCAACAATTCGCGCAGCGACTGATCGAACAATTCCAGCTCAAAGGCGTAAAAGTCGAGAAGACTAAAGCAGGCACAGATCATTATGACCCCATCAGCAAGTGCGTCAGAATTGGTGACAATTACTATGATCAACCTTCGTTAACAGCAATCACTGTGGCAGCTCACGAAGTAGGTCACGCTATTCAGGATTACACCGCACACACCGGGCTACGTTCCCGTCTGAAGCTGGTTAAGTTCGCGCAATTCGCCGGCCAGCTTGGTAATGGCGCCCTCATCGCTGCCCCCATCTTAGGCGTTGTTAGCAAATCACCGACTGTTGCATTCGTTATTTTCGGATTTGCATTCCTAGGGTTTTTCACCATGGTTTTGGTGCATTTGATCACCTTACCAGTGGAATACGACGCCAGCTTTAATCGTGCCCTACCGATATTAAAAGATGCAGGCTATTTAAATGAACAGGAATTAAGTAAAGCCCGACGCATTCTAAAAGCTTGCGCATTAACCTATGTTGCTCAATCCTTACAGAGTCTATTACAACTACACCGGTTTATTCGGCGATAGTTACAAGGAATGCCTTTCATGAATCACCATTGCCTGAGGCACTGGAAACACAGCTTAAAGCCGATACTGATAATTATCTGCGGCTGGCTACTAAGCGTCAGTCTTGTGCAGGCAAGTGAATCCTGCGATAAATCAATTATCGCAACGATAGACTCCGAGCTAAAAGGGCTTACATCTATATCGCAAAGTTTCGAGCGTCTCGCCCAAGCAAATTTAGAAAAGGACTTTTCGCTCTCCTTCCTCTTCACGATTGATCTATTAAATGAACGAGCGGTAGCAACCAGGCTGTCCGAGCTAAAGTCACAAACATCTAGCCCCTATGATTGTGAACAAGACAATATTGTTGAAAAGCTAGCAAAAAGAAAACAGTTACTCCAGTCAGTGAATGCCAAGCGAGTTCAATATCTCTCCTTGTCTTCCGAGGAGCGACAATACTTAAATTCGCTAATCAAAATTCACAATCGTTTGCAAAATGATATGGAAGCCTGGAATAACAATATTCAACAGGCCGAAAAAGACATCAACACCTTAAACCAACAGCTCGCTCAATTTGAACGCGAATTTAAAGCACAGCAAGAACCAGAAGCACGAACAGCGCTATTTGAAAACATTTCCGCAACCAATGAACGACTGCAACTATTAGCCTCCACAGCAGATGCAGACAACACCAAATTAGAAGCCATTAAGCCCTTGCAAGCGTTCACCAAAGCGTTGCTGGTGGATTATCATCGTTTTTACAAGCTGGAGAACAACAAGGCGAGATCACACCAAGCACAACCACTTTTTAGCCATCTGACAGCACCCAGGCAATTAAGTGAGCTTATACAAGTTTCGGCATCTAACGGTTTAATCGATCACGAATATCAAACAGTGCTTGCAGCCCTAATTATTATTCACGGTAGACTTTATCTACAACCAAGGCAGCAAGAAGCTGTTGCAGAGGTGCTAATAAAACCTTATAAGCAACTGATCGATGACCTCCGCCATGAAATTCAAACGCTAGTGGCGCTGCCTGTTGCAAACTTGCACTTTAAACTACAACCACAAAACACAGAGCATCAATATCTTTCACGCACATTATTTCAGTCGGCTACCAATCTAGCCATTCAACTCATCGCCGTATTAATGTTTTGGGTTTTCTTAAAGCGAGTACCACTTTGGGTAAATAGTTGGCAACAACACTTAGTTCGTAACCACCTTAGCAAACGTCATGTACGGCAATTAATAGCGCTACTGAGATTATTACAACCCAACGCTGCTTGGCTATTTGCAATTTTGTTTTACTACTACTTGGATGCAGTATCCGAAGAAACGCTGCGGGACTGGGTGATTTTATATGATGTTACCGCCATCATCGCCTTTTACCTTTTGATCAATACGCTAGCCACATGGGCAATCAACAACACCAACAGCCAGGCCCATCTCTTCGTTTTACGCTCAAAGCAACTAAACATTGCCCACCACTGCCATCGCTTTGCCTTTTACATCACCCTTAGCGCCGTTCTCTATATCATTTTAAATAGCCTGCTAAGAGGTGGCATCATCTGCACGATTTATTTTGCGGTATTACTAGTGATCATCTGGCTATTTAGCTATCGGTTAATTACGCATTTTCAACAAGAATTAATTACCCATCTTTCCAAACGCGTTTCAGAGCAAAACTTAAATAATTTTACGCGCCTGCAAAGACCTATTATTAAAATCTTCGTAAACCCAGTGATATTTATTGGCCTGCAGTTCTATGACCTGGTGATTGCTTCTCACAATTGGTTATTACGAATCGAAGGGTACCAAACACTCACTGCAAAATTTCTAAAAATCCGCTTGGAGCAGAGCCAAGCAATCGCTGATAGCCAAGAAAAGGAAACCCAAGACGATACTCACTATGAAAGCTGGTTTCTCAAAAAAGAATTAATTGAAGCAAAGCCTAACCTATTAATGAAGTCTCCCTGGATTAACGATATCACTCAAAGGGTAGAGGAATGGTTAGAAGGCAAGTATGAGGAGAACGATCTAGCTCTAGTAGGTGACAACGGCGTTGGAAAATCTACCTTACTAAAACAATTCCTCGATAGCTGGGATAAATCAAAACAGGCCTATATAAAGATTCCCTCCAAGACTACAAGAGGCGACGAGGTTTTTCGCCTAGTATGTGATGCGCTGCAACTGGAAAACATTGAAGATATCGCTCAATTTGTTGTTCAACAACAAGAGATGGAACCCACCATCATTGTCATCGATGAAGCACACCATCTATTTTTAAGCGATGTCGGTGGCTTCGAAGCCTACAAGATGCTGCAGAGCCTGATTAGCGCCAAGCTTGATAATATTTTTTGGATGATTGCTATTAACCGCCAATCCTGGATTTACTTAAATGATGTCTTTAGCCGCACCTATCAGTTTTCTGCCACCATAGAGCTGAGTCGCTGGAATCAACAAGATATTCGCGAACTCATTTTGCGAAGGCATCGAGCCTCCCGGCGCCAGCTTAGTTACGATGAACTGTTATTAGCCAGTACGTCACATAGTGAAACAGCAAACCGCGCCGCTGAAGCCCGCTGCTTTAGTTTACTTTGGGACCAATCATCAGGTATTCCTTCCGTGGCATTGGCAATCTGGATTAATGCGTCACGAAACCCCAGTAAAGGAAAAATAGAAATGGGCATACCAGAAAGGCCCACCAGTAGCGTGATGCTCAATCTTAGCGATGACCACTTATTTGTTTATGCGGCTCTAGTCACTCACGAATCCCTAAATACACAGCAGGCTCAGGCAGTCACCCATCTTTCCGAAGCTATTGTGCGTAGAGCACTTAAACTTGGCCTCGACCAGGGGTTTGTGGTACGAAAAAGCCATGGCCGTTACATTATTAATCCACTCTGGCAATTACAACTTTTCCAGCTTCTAAGACGGAAGAACTTCCTCCATGAATAACAATGTGGTCGACGACCTACTCAACATCGCGTCGTTATTTAATTTATACAAGATACTGCTGCTATTAGCTGGCTTTGCTGCGCTGTATTTTATCAATCGCTTGGCTCGTTTAATTTTCGACAAGCTCATGGAAAAGCTTCCCACCAACCGCTTTACCATTTTACAGATCGCCACTTTAGTGAGCTTTATCCTCTACATCTTCGGTTCTTTTGCGTTAATCATTGGCATACTTAATCCACCAAAAGAATTCCTCTATGCAGCTGGTGGTAGTATGGCAGTCGCCATTGGTATTGCTCTTAAGGATGTGGTGGCATCTGTTATTGCAGGCTTAGTTTTGCTGTTTGATAGGCCCTTTATTGTTGGCGACAGAGTCAGTTTTGATGGTAGCTATGGAGAAATAGTCAGCATAGGTCTGCGCTCAGTGAGACTGCAAACCCTCGATGACAACGTGATTACTATACCCAATGCCCGCTTTATGAATGAGATGGTAGCATCTGGTAACGCTGGTGCGCTGGAGATGATGATCGTTTGCGACTTTCACATCGCCCTGAACGCCGACATTCAAGCGGCCAAACAAATTATCGAAGAAGTGGTGGTTACGAGCCGCTACGCTTACCTGAAGAAACCGGTGGTTTTTGCTGTATCTGAAGTCGAAGTAGCAGAGTGTTTAGCGATTCAGGTAAAAGCCAAAGCTTATGTGCTAGATATCCACTACGAGAAGGCATTCCAAAGCGATATTGTCACGCGCACGACACAACTCTTCATTGAGCGCAACATCCCCCGGCCTTCTCGACAGAACTGACAAACGCCCTTAAAAACCAATGCCTTATTTTCGTCTAAGCTTAAATAGACGACCTCTGCTCCAAGTAAGGCAACATGACAAAAAACCATCAAAAAACACCCCCTTTTGGGCTCCAATTTTTATTGGTGCTGATGGTTTTCCTATGCTTTTCAAACAGTTATGGATTCAACGAGAAAGATCCCGATCTTTCATTGTTTAACCATGATCGCTATGTTCTAGAGCCCTACCTCGAAATAATGGAGGATCCCAGCAATAAGATATCTATCGATGACATCCTCGCAGACGAGGGCAATGCCGGCTTCCAGGAAAACGAAAGAGCCCACATAAACTATTCCTTCACCACCTCTACCATATGGCTGCGCTTAGATATCGACTACCCCGTTCACTCCTCTAACAAGCTTGCCTACCGCAGCTGGTATCTTGAAATTGATCGCGCTTATCTGGACACCTGCGAACTCTACATAGTCGATGAAAACAACCAATACCAAAAGCTCAAAGCGGATATTTCAATGCCGCAGGAAGCAAGGGATATCAACTCGCCTACGAGTGTATTTCCAATAAATTTAGCATTGGGGGATCGAAAAAAAATCTATGTAAAAATTGAAACTCTTAACGCACTATATTTTCAGGTCAATCTATGGCGCCCTGAAGCTTTTCTACAACATGCCACACTACAACAGCTCAGCTATGGTTTTTTCTATGGCGGCATGGCGATCATTATTATTTACAACTTGTTTCTCTATGTCTCTACGCGAGACCGCAACTACATTTTCTATATTTCCTACATGGCATCTATTACCCTCCTTGAATTTATAGAGCTTGGCCATGGCTTGCATGTTACGGGTGTACTGCAAGACTACCTTCATAAAAAACACATTCCATCTATTGGTTGGTTTACTTGGGCATCGGTGCTTTTGTTTACCATGACCTATATTGAAACCAAGAAGAATCATCCGTTTTTCCATTTTATTATTCAGCGGATGCTGATTATTCTAACCTTCAACATATTGATTGATCCATTTGTAAGTTACCAAACATCGGTATTCTCATTGGTATTCTTCAGTTCACTTTGCCTAATACTCATTCCTTCCGTTAGTTTATATTCTTGGTTAAAGGGTAATCCAAATGGTGAGTATTTTACTTATGCCATCTTCGCAAGCATCACCGGTATTACCTTATATTGCTTAGTGACGATGGACATCGTGCCATCCAGTAAAGCCATCATTTCATTATTCTCACTAGGCATCATGGCAGAAGCACTATTGTTTTCTTTCGCTATTGGGAACCGAATTAATAGGGCTCGCAATGAAGCCATGAAAGCGAAGCAAGACACGCTGGATAGTTTCTCCCGCTACCAATCATTATTTGAGAATGCGGAAGAAGGCATGTACCAAACGGACTTAAAGGGAAGTCTACTACGATCAAATGATGCACTGGCAAGAATACTAGGCCTAGACAATGCCAAACATCTACTCGCTTCTCCACAGCTGATGGGTGATTACTTTTTCTCGACGAATAAGATGGATTTAAATCACCTGTTGGAAGCAGAAAATCAACGTAGCGAATTTTGTTTTACTAACCAACAAAACAAGCTTAAATGGATCAGCCATTCAGCAAATCTAGTGAGAGATGCCAATCAAAACCCGGTTGCTCTAGAAGGCATTGTCATCGACATTACAGATCGTAAAGAGAGAGAAGCTGCGCAACAGGCATCACTTGAAGAAACTTATCGTAAAGAGCTAGCGGCAAAAGAAAGTACTGACACTACTAATTTTTTAGCCAATATGAGTTTTCGCATACGTTGCTCACTAAATGGGATCTTGGGTTATGCTGAAGTACAAACACTAGGTGAAGTCGACAACAAAGACAAACGCACTTCTGCAATTCAAGGTCTTCAACTTAGCAACCAATTACTATCGCTAATCAATAAGATTCTTGACTACTCCAAGCTAGAAGCCAATAAACTCGATACTGAAGAGCTGGAAATTGAGCTATTAACAGCCATCGATAACGCTCTTAGTCAAAGCCGGAAAAAAGGTTGTGATATCGCATGCGATTATCATTACCCGCTCCCAGTGACCGCGATCTCAGACCCAACCCGCTTAAATCAATGCATAACTGAGATTATTGAATTCGTCTTCGAAAATTCAGCGAACTCATCCGACTTAACAAAAATGGAAAAACAAAAAGTCCACGCCAGCATTCTCTTTGATAAGAGTATGAGCACCCTCAACATTGCCTTGAGATTCAAATCGGCTCAACAGCAATTAACATCTAACGACTCGCTATTTAATAACTTCAAAAAGAAGAACGCCTGGAAAATACTTGCATCACAAGATACTGGTTTAGGCATTGCACTGACGGATAAGCTTGCAAAGTTACTTGGTGGTAGCCTTAAAATAGAATCAAAAACCAATGGTAATACAGAGATTCATTTGGTGGTGCCAACAAAACTCACTGAGACCACAGAATTCTGTGATAATCAGGCAGCCCATAAGCAGTATTTAAGTCGACTCCAAGATCGGAAACAAAAAAACGCACAACTAGAAGGCAAAGTGTTAGTAGCTGAAGACAATATCGTTAACCAAAAACTTATTGGCAAACTACTCACCAAAATGGGACTTGAAGCCACTATCGTAGAAAATGGTGAGGAAGCCGTAAACCATGCTTCAAAATTTGATTATGATGTCATTCTAATGGATCTAAACATGCCGGTTATGGATGGCTTTGAAGCCACCAAAACCCTCCTTGATAATAAGTACCAAGCTCCAATCTACGCACTAACCGCCGAAAACGACCCAACCATATTGCAAAACTGTATAGACGCAGGTTTCGCAGGCCACTTAGAAAAGCCAATCAAACGAGACCAACTCATGTCGACACTGAAACCCCATTTAGAACAGAAAACGGATAAGAATGGTGACACCAATGAGTAACCATCAACCAAACATCGAGACACAGCTCAGACGTATTAGAAACGGATCTTACTCCGATGTTATGTTTATAGTATCCCCGTTTGTTGGATTGTTAATCCATAGCATTTGGATTGGCGAAACACTTAGCTTCTTTACCAGCCCGTTCCTTTCGATATTCAACACCGCCCTGGCGGGACTCGCTATCTCTAAATATGTACAGTGCCTAGCGTTCGATCTAGTCGGCCACCCGGCAAGATCCAGAGCAGCCAACATGGTGGGGTTCACTACACTCTTTAGTTTTATCCCGTCTTTAATACTGGCGGTTAATATACATAGCACAGAGAAACCTGCAGAGCTTGCCACATACATTCAGTTCTCAATCTTTGTACTAACTATCTCAATCTACTTCTCCTACCTAAAATTCATAACAAACTTAGACGTTAGCTACACCGCACCAACGAATCATGAAGTAAACAAAGGAGATAACGACTTCCCTGAACAAAAGCTACAAGCAGAGAGCAATGAATAATATAGAGGCAAATATTCAGAGCAAGAAATCCAACCCTATCGGCTTTATCTACTTTTTAGCTGTATTGCTGGTTGCATCTGGCTATGCCATATATTTTCTAAAATCGAATAGCGTAGCGATATCCCAGAACATTGCTCCCCTTATCAACTTCCAAAGCGTTGCCCCCGAAACCATTCAAATTGACAATCGACAAAAGCCTATCAGGTTGAACAACCATACTTACATATTGAAGGACATTACCAGTCAACTCGATATTCACGCCATTAAGGACTATCGAAAGCCCCTATTCACGACATCAACAACAGCTACAAAAATCAATCTTGGTGTTAGCCATGTACCAGTATGGTTGGCCAATAAGTCACATATCATTACCAACAAAACCTCTCCACAAAGGTTATACCTGGAAATAACTCACCCACAGTTAATTTCAGCAGAATTATTTGTAGTAAGAGCAGATGGTGAGCTCTATAAGATTGAGGGCAATAAGCAACATATCGAAAATCACTTGGGTCACTATAATGAGGTTTTCCCCCTACCCTATATCTTTGACGAAGAAGTTACATTCTACTTTAAATTAGTTGCGATCAATCATATCACCTTTGATCTATTACTCTGGGACCAAAATAGCTTTGGCACAAAGACAAGCTATGAAAATTTCCTATTTGGACTGTTCTATGGGTCCATTGTCCTTATGGCGGTATATAACTTCTTTATCTATTTGCAAACTAAAGACCAGAGTTTTTTATACTTCGTTTTGTACGCTCTCTTTCTAAGCTTCTACCAACTTATACAGCTTGGCCATGGGCAACTTTTTGGCATTTGGGGGAGACAAATATTTCAGTTGGTTTTAGCACCTTACTGTTTATGGGCTGCTTGTATTTCAATAATATTATTTATTAGATCGTTTCTCGAAACTAAAACCAAACATAGAGCCATTGATTTTTGCCTAAAGGTTTCCCTTGCCGTTATTATTTTTCAAGTCTTAGTTAGTATTTTTACAGGCAGCCATACAACTTTTGCTTGGCTCGCTTATTTCGTATCGGCAACGTTTTTCTTTGTCTTCTTAGTGATTGCAAGCTGCTATCTATTAGGCAATATTAACGCGAAGCTTCTTTTTGTTGGCTGGATTCTAAATATGACTGGCGCATTGGTGCTCGCTTTCGTTTATTTAGGCATTATTCCAGCCTCACAACTCATGTTTCACTCGCCATTAATAACGCTTTCTATTGGCAGTGCCTTTTTAACCTTTGCACTTTCAGATCGTATCAAGAAGAACGAACAAGAAGCTCTTGAAGCCAAAGCTATGGCCATTAGTGCACTATCTCGATATGAAAGCACCTTTAATAATGCAGTAGAAGGAATCTATACATTATCTCTTAAAGGAAAGTTTCTAAACGCCAACCCAGCTCTATTAAAAATGCTTGGCTACCCATCAGAACAGGCTCTTATTCTTGACTCCAAACGTTCAGCAAGAGTCATCTATGCAGATCCCAACGCCAGCTACGAGAAGTTAGCAGAACATGGCCATTTTCAAGAAGAAATCACCTTCGCTCATAATGGCAAACCCTTTTGGGGGATTCATTCTGCAAAACTTTCTTATGACAGCAAAGGAAAACCTAGTTATATAGAAGGTACATTGGTCAATATTTCTGACAGCAAACTAAAGGACATAGCAGAGATAAAACAAAAAAGGGTATCCATCGAACGAGAGTCTGCCCTTGGGGCAGCCCAGGCAAAAAGCCAATTCTTGGCCAACATGAGTCATGAACTAAGAACACCGCTCACTGCTATTATTGGGTATAGTGATGCCTTAATAGATGAAAAGGATGATCTAAAGAGAGTCGAGTACTTAGATATAATCGCTCGCAGTGGCCACCATCTGGTTGAGTTAATTGATGACGTTTTAGACCTATCAAAGGTTGAATCCAATCAAATAGAAATCAACCCTAGTAAAGTCAACTTTTATCAGATGCTAAGCGACATTGAATCCTATTTTAAGATTAAAGCTGAAGAAAAGGATTTGTATTTTCGTATTAACTTTATCTGGCCGCTGCCATTCTATGTTACCGCCGATGCAACACGAACCAAGCAAATCTTACTCAATCTATGCAGCAACGCGCTAAAATTTACCTCACAGGGTGGAATCGATATCACTGTTAAGTGGCTTGCAAAAGAACAACTAATTTCATTTTCTGTGCAAGATAGCGGTATTGGCCTCTCACCTGAGCAGCAAGGCAGATTATTCCAATCTTATAGTCAGGCAGATGCATCAACTGCGAGAAACTTTGGCGGTACCGGATTAGGATTAGTTATATCCAAACAGTTTGCAGAAAACATGGGTGGCGATATTACGGTATCCAGCCAACAAGGCGCTGGGACTTGCTTCACTGTAACTCTAGGCATGCCTTGCGAAGAGAACATTTCGTTGGCCCATAGCCTAGATGAAGTAACCGCAAGCGATTCTGATCAAAGAGAATTAGAGAGCCTAGCAGCAGAGATAGCGGGCAACCTTTTATTGATTGACCCTGATATTGATTGTCAAAATATTGTTAGCCATTTTCTGAAAGGTACTTCACTTGAATTACATTTGGCGACTCATTTTCATGAAGCTATAGCCCACCTGGAAGAAGGATCTTTCGAAGCGATTTGCGTCGACTTAGATTCAGCCATGGTTAGTGGCGACAATCTTGCTTCGATTCTAACGAAATCCGGTAATGCGACCATCATCGCATTAGCTGCAGACGCTATTCATGCACCACAGAAAGTAGCTACCCATGAAATCGATTACTTGCTAGAAAAGCCCTTCTCAAGGCAAGAGCTATTCAAGGTAATCCGTCAAAGCTTAGGCGCTAAAGACGCTCAACAATCATAGCGTTCGCCAAACCACCGCCTTCGCACATTGTTTGTAATCCATATTTTTTATTTTGGCGAGCCAACTCATAAATTAGCGTTGTCATTAACTTTGCCCCAGTTGCCCCTAGCGGATGCCCTAAAGCAATAGCACCACCATTAACATTCAGTTTACTGGGATCAGCATTCAGAGCTTTCGCCCACACTAACGGAACGGGTGCAAAGGCTTCATTAACTTCATAAAGATCAATATCGTCAATATTAAGGCCAGAATTCGTCAATACCTTCTCAGTGGCAGGAATCGGCGCCGCCAACATTAATTCAGGATCATCACCAACCACAGAAAACCCCTTGATACTCACCAAGGGATTAGCTTGCAATTTCTTTAAGCCGGCGTCATTTGCGACTAATACTGCAGCAGCACCATCGCTAATTTGACTAGCAGTAGCAGCCGTTAAAACACCACCTTCCATTAGTGGATTTAAGCTACCAATGGAGTCTAGAGTAGCATCACCTCTTACTCCCTCATCCTTAGAAACAAAGCAAGGCTCGCCATTTGAATCGATACCTTTTAATGCAACTAACTCTGGCTTAAATCGTCCTTGATTAGTGGCCTCTGCAGCCTTTAAATGGCTGTTCAGTGCAAACTCATCTAATTGTTCACGATTAAGCTGCCATTTTTTAGCCATTAACTCTGCACCAGCAAACTGGCTGAACTTCACCCCAGGATAATTCTGCTTAAGCCCATCGCCACCAAAGGGCATGCCACAACCATTCTTGTATCCCAACTTACTTGGACTACCGATAGGCACTAAGCTCATCGCTTCGACACCACCTGCGATAACCAAATCCTGAGTACCTGACATCACTGCTTGTGCAGCAAATTGTATGGCTTGTTGAGAAGAACCACACTGGCGATCAATAGTCACCCCAGGGACACTATCCGGAAGGCTAGAAGCCATAATACTGTTACGAGCAATATTAAGTGCCTGAGCGCCTATCTGACTCACACAACCAAAAATCACATCATCTATTAGCTCAGGATCCACTCCAGCACGATCTACCAATTCATCGATCACCTTTGCGCCAAGATCATTGGGATGCCATTGGGAAAGCCCACCGTTCTTTTTGCCCGCCGGCGTTCGAACTGCAGCTACTATGTAAGCACTTTGAATTTGCTGGTTTTGATGAGTTGTTGTCATGGGCTTATCCCGATCAAATATGCCTGGCTAGATGAGTTTTTTATGTATAATGAGTCCAAAAGCAAAAACAGTCAACCTTGAATGTTTTTGCTTTTGATAAGTAAAGCGTGCGGACAATCGGTAGTAAGTTAAACCAGGCGCTGAATGACTAGCTCCACCCAATAGCTAGCGCCATAGAGAGAAGCGTCATCGTTAAAATCATATTTTGGGTGGTGAATCATACATCCACCTTCGCCGTCACCATTACCAAGAAAGATATAAGCACCGGGCTTTTGCTCGAGCATAAAGGCAAAGTCTTCAGAGCCACAAATGGGCACCATTTGCGGTTCTACATTGGTAACCCCAGCAATGGCGCAGGCTGCTTCCACCGCGTAGTCAGTGGCTGTTTCATCATTCACGAGCACGGTAAAGGCTTCATCAATTTTCACATCAATTGACGCATTATTTGCCAGCCCAATACCTTCCGCTAATTTAATTAAACGTTCTTTGATAGTAGTGCCAATCTCTTTATCAAAATAACGAATACCACCTGAGATAGTGACTTCATTAGGAATCACGTTATAGGCATCTCCACCATGAATTTTGGTGACACTTATAACTCCGGTTTTTAGAGGATCCAAATTCCGGCTCACCACCGTTTGAATACTCTGCACCATGTTAGAGGCAATCACCACTGGATCGACACAGTGATGGGGCATGGCAGCATGACCACCAATACCCGTGATAGTAATATCAAAAGTTGTGAAAGCCGCCATCATAGGGCCAGGGGTAATGGCAAATTGACCTACCGGGATGCCTGGAAAATTATGCATGCCATACACTTCATCCATGGGAAAACGATCAAATAAATCATCTTCAATCATGGCAATCGCACCGCCAAGGCCTTCTTCTGCTGGCTGAAAAATAAAATATAAGGTGCCATTAAAGGTTGGATTGGCAGCTAGATATTTAGCAGCACCCAACAACATTGCCGTGTGACCATCATGCCCACACCCATGAAACACGCCATCAATTTTGGATTTGTGCTCAAACTCGTTAAGCTCTTGCATCGGCAAGGCATCCATATCGGCACGTAAACCAATCGCACGTTTTCCATCACCATTAACGAGCTTGCCTACCACACCAGTACCACCAATATGAGTATGCACTTCGAGGCCCCACTCTTTGAGTAAGTCAGCGACGATCTTGGCAGTTCTTTCTTCTTGAAAGCCGAGCTCAGGATGGGCATGAATATCCCGCCGCCAGCTTTTCATAGATTCGAATTCGGGTTTTATTTTTTCTAGGATCGATGAATGGCTCAAGGTAGATATCCTTTCTTAATTATTATCAAATCAGTATAACCGAATTATTAGCCCCTTTGCTGCTTTAGCCACTGATTACGTAGTCTGCGACGCTGCTCTGGTGTTAATTGTTTGAGCCGTTGCTGCAAAGCCCTGCGACGTTCAGGGCTCATTTCTAACCAACGTTTTCGCATTTGCTCCCTTTCAGCCTTGGGAATACCCTGCCATTTTTTCTTGAGTACTTTTTGTTTTTCGGGAGGTAAGTTACGGAACCATTTGTATTTAGATCGCAACTCCTTTCTCATTTCAGGCGGTAAGGAAGAAAACTGCCTAAAGCGTTGCTTTAATTCCTTACGACGCTCCGGTGGTAGGCTCTTCCAACGCTTAAAACGTTGCTTCATTTTAGCTTTCTGCTCTGGATTTAAGTTGAGCCAACGTTGTGCACCCTTTAGCATGCTCTGCTTTTTCTCGCTGGGTAACTCAGCCCAATTTTTTTCATGAGCTTGAAGTATTTTTTGCTCATCTGCACTCAGCGATGCCCAGGAAATATCCTCAGCGTATACTGTTAAGCTCAATACAAGTGTCACAAGCCCGAACAAACATCGAATAAAGCTATTCATTGTCACTGACCTCTCTTGTCATGGCATCCGATGAATCCGATGCCTCACTCCCCAGTTGCGCCATCATATCTAGCTCCTCAGGGTCGATCCATTCACCATCTTCTGTCTCAAAGCCCGCCAGGTACTGCAAAAACTCTTCAGATAACACTTCCTCTGCAACAGCAATGCTGGCCACAAAGAAAACACCCAAAATACATTTTCTTAGATTCGATTTAGCCAGCATGATCGATTTCCTGTTCCATCAACCAAGCCACAAATTCAATATCTTCCATCAGTTCCAAATCTTCTTCAGATGTTAGTAGCTCTAGGTCATCAATACTATTGCTGGGTTGAACCGCAGGATTACCAACCCATACAGCCGCCACCACAGCAGCAGCAACAAGCCCACCGGCAGGCCCCCACAGAGCCCATTGAAATTTGCTTGCATTGGCTTGTTTGCCATTGAGAGCTTGCTGGCGAATTTCATTTAAGTTCGCCAAAGTTTGCTGACTTAATTCATCAACACTGTTATCGAGGCTCTGTTTCAGTTTTGCTTCGAAGTCTTTCTCTTCAAAGGGATCCTTTTTCTCATCAACCATTACCAATATCCCTCCAGACGTTGTTTTAGACTGGCTAGCGCTCGTGAGTAATGGGTTTTCACACTACCTTCTGAAACGCCCATACTTTCCGCAGTTTCTGCCACACTCATGCCTTCCCACAATCTCAGTAAAAAAGCCTGTTGCTGTCGAATGGGTAAGGCCGCAACCGCTTCTACTACTTGCTCTGTAGCCTGGCCCAATTGTAATTTCATTTCCGGTGATACCCCGTGCTGATCAGCGGCTAATTGCACTGGATCTATGCCGCCCTCATCTTCATCGTCATGTTTTTCAGCACGAAACCAACTAAATATCTTATTTTTCACCGAACCCCGTCGATAGTGATCGTAGATTCGACTTTGCAGTATTTTAAAAAACAAACCGTGCCATTCATTTTCCGGCTTGTCCGAGTAACTTTTTACGAGGCCCATCATCGCGTCCTGCACAATATCCATGGCATCTTGCTCGCAACCAGTCGCAATACGTGCCATTTGAAAGGCTCGCTTTTGTACGCTGTATAAAAACTGGTCCATCGCCTTGCGGTTATCCATTACGCTGACTTGCTTAGCCTCAACTTTGTTACCACTTTGAATGTCTAATGATTCGAAGTACAAGAGCTTGATCTCTATGGAGTTTACACAAAGTTGGCTTAATTGCCGCTTTTCTATTCCTTTAACCTAAATTGGGGGCAATGTTTTTCTACATCGCCCCCAACAAGCATATCTACCTATGGTTTAAAACGAGAGGTCACAACAACAGAGTTCATCTCGTCTTGGGTTTGATCATAGCGACCTAAGGCCACCATGCGACGTAGCTTATTGCCATTACTTAAATACTGATTCAACGCTTCCACATAGTTGGAGAACTGATTGAATAATTGAATCCCGGGTTCGCCAGAAAGTTTGATCGCATAAACACCTTTGTCATTAAAGCCAAAACTTGAAACCACAGGATCATTTTGTAGGCCATCGAAAAAGTCCAAAGGCACCCCAGCCATCTTCACTTGATAGTTTGCATTGCTCACATCTAACACGAGAGATTCTGCATTAGTGGCGATAAAAGGTGCACTGGAACCACCGTCTAACCACAACACATTCATAGCACCTGCGCGCTGTTCTGTATTGATATCAATAACGGTTTGCGCAGCAAAATCTTCAGGCGCTTCTCCATAGGCCGCTGGATAACCCCTAACTTTTACCAAGCTACCTAACTCCAGATTATCGAGCGTTAAGCTAGCAACATCGATTTCATAATGATCAGGGTTGGCGTCGTTGTCTTCAGTTAAACCTGTGCCAGCGAAATCAAATAAACCTAAGCGTCGACCATTAATCCAACGAAGATCCACTACCAAAGGTGAAACTGACGTCACCTCCCCTTTGATCAAGTTCATCAACAAACGTACATGACCTTGAGATGCATCGATGCTGTACTCACCAATTTGGTCACCACTTAATTCACCAAACACCACTAAACGCTGGCCGACAGAGACATCCGATGCGTCCAAGCCTTCGTTACTTAATGCTTGTCGAGTAACTTGGGTGTTCTCTCCTAGTGTTACTTGAATATTGTCGTAGAAGGTCACGCTGCCATCGGTACGTTCCACATGACTGCCTCGCAAAGTCAGCACATTGCCATCTCGAGCAATCACCACACCGCGAGCGGTATCGCGACCAACCCAAGGGACACTGCTTCCACCGAGCACATAAACGGCGTTAAAAGTTAAACCTTCTGACATCTGACCAAAAACAATTAGCGGCGTATCTGTCACTAAATCAGTCATAGCGACAAGCCCCGCTGCGCCCTCATATTGCGAGCCGTCAATCTCATAATGAGTACTGTCAGAAACATTAATGTTGACCCCACCAAATTCACCACTGCGATGATGAAATGGTTTTAATTTCATTGTGAAACTACTGTTGTCCACATCAACAGATTGCAACAAACCACGTCCTCTATGCTCCCGTTCTGTATCCAAAGAAGCAGAGGTTAATATGAATGGTTCAACTTCAACCGTCGCAGGATCATAAGACACAATGGTATTGGATGAATCCAGATCAAAATCAATCGTCAAAGCGGCAGGTACACCCCTACGAATTTTCACCACTTGATCTTCTGCTAGGGTGACATTCACGGTGTAGTCAGCCAGCACATTACCTTCCCCATCGACTGCAGTCGCCTGATGGGTTTCACCAGACTCGTCTTGAACGACAATTTCTGAATCAGAGAAATCCAAGTTAAGATTTACCTTGGTGTAATTACCGGCAGGCAGGGTTCGAATCGTAAAAAATTCGGTTAGATCTGTGTATTGGGCGAAATCAATACGAGTATTTAATGGCACCGTTTCTACCACTGCACCATTGGCCTTTTCTAAGGTAATTGAATCGACATCTACTGTGTATGAAACAAAATCACCTTCGGCATCAGTAATAGCAAGCGCTAACTCGCCCTGTTCGGTAACGCTAGCATCAGAAGCACTGCCATCTGCAGAGGACGAAGAGCCCCCACCACCACAGCCTGCAGAAGCCATCAAGGCGACCGCCACATTCATGGAAATCAGCCAGCGGGCCCACCCCGAAGATCGAGCATCCTCATCTCTATTAACACTAACACTTTGAAAAAACATGGGTTTTCACTCCATCGCAAAAATAATTTATAAAGGTTTTCGCGGCCGCTATGTGTAATAACGCAGGAGTGACGGATTGGTTGACAGCAGACTGAGGATTTTATTAAAAATGAAATCTTAGATAAGCGTGGAGACGATCATCGCCAGCGTCAGTATCGAGCTTATCGTCTTTTAGCGCGCGGGCCCAAGCCAGATTAAAACTGCTTCGCCCCTGATGATAAAGATCGATACCAAGCCCCCAAGAGGCAATATCAATATCACGCTCAGCGATTCGAC
>JAKSAW010000615.1 GCA_022361455.1 Pseudomonadales bacterium
AGTCCATTTAGAATTGTTGCAAACGCTACTTGTTCTGTCGTTGCAGTGGTTGGCGCAGCCTCATTCTTACCCAGTGCAGCGGCTGAATCATCAAACATTCTAAAGGCAGTATTGTTAATGATCTCACCTAATTTAGGAGCTAACGAATGCAACACCTCTAAAGCAATACCCATACGAGTTTTCACTGCTTTAGGTTTGTGAATGATAGCCTCACAAACCATATCTGCAGCTTCTTCCGGTGTAAGGGTTGGCAGGCTATTGTATATCTTAGTAGCGCTTATCATTGGTGTCTTAACCAACGGCATGTGGATATTGGTGAAAGCAACATTCTTATCAGAGAACTCCGCTGCCGCGCATCTAGAAAACGCATCCAATGCAGATTTTGAGGCAATATAGGCAGAAAAACGCGCACCATAAACCAACGTTCCAATGGTGGATACGTTAACAATTTGTCCACCACCATTTTGAAGCATGCTCGGAGCGAATCCTAAAATCATCTTCAAGCTACCAAAGTAGTTCAGTTGCATCGTACGCTCAAAGTCATGAAAACGGTCAAATTGATTTTCAATCGAGCGACGAATAGAGCGGCCAGCATTATTGATCAGTACATCGGCTCTACCATGCCTATCAAGTACCAAATTTACAAAATCATCACAGTTTTCCTTAATGGATAGGTCAGCTTGGTAACCATATACTTCACCTTCGAACCCCGATAACTCAGCAATGGTTTGTTCAATCTTTTCGGGATTTCTAGCGTTAATGATTACTGTAGCACCTGCTTCGACTAGCCTCCTGGCCGACTCATATCCAATACCGGAAGTCCCACCCGTGACGACACAGACTTTGCCTTGAACTGCCCCTTTTAGCGATAGATCTTTGTGTAAATCAGGGTCTAAGTTTCGCTCCCAATAGTCCCAGATAGGCGCTGCATAGCTTTCGAGTGGCTTTAACTTTATTCCAGAGCCATTTAGCACCCGTTCGGTCTCTCGTGTGTCATACGTTGTTGGCATACTAAGAAACTCTAATGTCTGCTCTGGGATACCAAAATCTTTGAGAACACAGTTGGTAAATCGCTTAACCGGTGGCAGATTTTTCAAACCGTTTTGCACAACTTTTGGAATAAAACCAAACATCTTTGAATCTATTCTTACAACAAACTGTGGCGCATGCGCAGCCTCTGCAAAAATATTCATCACCTCTGATACCCGATACCCGTTGGGATCACTAAGATGAAAAGTATTTCCGTCCTCCCCTTCGACATGCGAAATATGATCAATAGCATCAACCACGTAATCAACGGGCACTATATTCATTTCACCACCTTCGATTCCTACCACTGGGAACCGTTTTGGTAAATTATCCCTTAAGGTTTGAATTAGCTTGAAAAGATAGTAAGGGCCATCAATTTTATCCATTTCTCCCGTTTTAGAATGCCCTACAACAGCAGAAGGCCGATAAATCCTAAAAGGTATCTGACATTTTGTTCTAACAATTTTTTCAGCATAGTGTTTGGTAAATAAATACGGGTGATTTAAAGCCTTGGCTTCTTCAAACATATCCTCACGAAAATGGCCAGCATATAACCCCGCCGCCATAGTTGAACTAATGTGCTCAAAACATGTTGCCTTTAAGGCATGTGCAGCTTCAATAGCTTGTAACGTGCCATCGATATTAATTTTTGCCTGTTGCTTATTATCCGACTCTAAGTCATAAATAGCCGCAAGGTGGTAGAAGTTAGATACTTGTCCAGAGAGTCTTTCAATATCAGACTGAGATATTCCTAATTTAGGTAAGGTTAGATCCCCTATGATCACTTCTATGTTATTTGCACGTTCGCCCAGTCTCTCTTTAAGTACGTCCACTTTATCCAGGCTAGCTTCCCTAGATAGAAGATAAACTTTCTCATTTCTGCTAAGTAGTTTTTCAACTAAAAACCGCCCAATAAAGCCAGTACCACCGGTAATAAAGTACCCCATGTTCGCCCTCACTCGTATATAACATTCCCAAAAAAGTAAGATTGATGTTAACGGTTATGAGCAACAAAGATTTTCGATTAGGTGCCACATTGATTTGATAACGTGACACTGATAACTACGACACCCTAAATTTATTTGCTAATTCTTGCATAGCGTCATCTAGGTAAATGGCTATTTTATTTGCTTCGGGTACCGAATCACGACAAGTTAACAAACTGATTTCCAACCTATTATGGTAACTAATAACTGTAATATTAATACCTTGCCCATCAAAAAGAAGCGTTACAGGGATATGCGACAATAGCTTAGCACCATCGAAATACTTAGTGTTCTTTGAACCAGGTACATTTGAGATAACCAGGTTTGCAGGTTGAGGCAGCAACCAAGAAAGACCAAGTTTTTGTAGCGACGCAATTAACCCCTGAGCTAAAAATGCGAACATCATACTGGACTTTGGAGATACTGAATGTATTTCCCTTTTTGCCTTTTGCGTTGATTTCGTTATCTTCTCCAGCCTGCTGGCGATTTCTGGCTCATTGGTTGCCAATGTAGCGGTGACATATGAAATGTAATTACCCGTCTGTTCTTTTTTCTCGACAGTGACAGGCACCGTTGCTATCAACGAATTTGCTGGAAGGCTTTGCCTTTCCAGCAGGTATTTTCTAAGTGCTCCAGAACAAGCACAGATGATTACATCATTCACTGTGCTTCCAGAGTTTCTACCAATGTTTTTTACTTCATCAAGAGGATAAGAGCGCACTGATAAACGCCGTGCATTCTTAATCGGATGATTAAATAACGATAACGGAGAAGTAAATGGAGCAGGTGCAAAGCTGCTATCAGCGGATAACATCTTATCGACTTGAACCAAAGACAACTTAACTAAGCCAGAAATTGTTCCCGCACTATTGTATATACTCTTTTGAATGGTCCGTAACTGGCTTAGGCCTGAAGAACCTTTTACTTCATCGGTTTTAAGTTGAAGCTGCCCTTGCCATAATGAATTTAATGTTTGGTCTGGCGTATTAGCCAAGAGCTTATCGATTAACGCCATACCTCGTGTTCCATCGATCATGGTGTGATGCATTTTTACATAAATAGCAAAGCGGTTTCCGCTCAGGCCTTCGATCAAATAATATTCCCATAGGGGTCTTTCACGATCCATTATATGGCTGTGAATTCTCGTCACTAAGTTATACAACGATTCATCATCACCAGGACAAGGCAGCGAGGCATGTCTTACGTGATACTCTAAATCGAATTCAGTATCTTCTACCCATTGCGCGAATCTTAGCAAGCGACGTTTTTTAAGTTTTAGTGTAAATGGTGCGGATGCAGGCATTTTTATCAAACGCTGATAAAGGTCTCTTACGTAGCTCTTACCTTTCCCAACGGGGTATTCATATATCTGTAGAGAACCCACATTCATTGGTGATTTATATTGCTCTAGCCCAAGAAAGGCCATATCTAAAGCTGATAAAGTCCGTTGCATAACACCATCACTCGCTAGATTATTTGCAGTTATTTGTCCGTAATACTCAGATGTACAGACTCTCCGTTTCCTTCCAATTTTAATTTGGCAACAAAGAACACCAGCATCGAATTGGTGCCAATAACATTCGGGCAGATGACACAGGCTGAATTAATCTTTCTGAATGATGACCAAGTACTCTTGCACAAAACGAATTTATCGGCTTAGATATTCACAGGAGGAATACCATGATAAATTCTTTAAAGCTCAAACAGGTTATTACTGTCGCCCAATCAGGTTCGATCTCTAAGGCCGCAGCTGCTTTAAACATAACCCAGTCGACCATAACCAAAGCCGTTGCTGAAGTAGAACAGGACCTGGGTTATCCACTGTTTGACCGCAAATCACGCGGCGTAGCGCCCACAGAACAGGGGCGAGAGTTTTTAAATCGAGCTAGCAGGATCGTTTCGGATCTTGATCTATTGATTGAAGACATACGAGATCAAAAAAACCAAACCGAGACATTGCTGAGAATTGGTGTTACCCCAGCCTCCCTAGAAGGACTCCTTAATAGAGCGATAGCAAATCTAATCGCAAAGAACCCTTCTGTTCGCGTACATCTCAGTTCAATGAAAGTAAGTCGGGGAATTCGTTTACTCCGACGTGGAGATCTAGATCTAATATTTGGCCCAGCGGATGAGCTATCTAATCAAGACGATTTTGAAATTGAAATGATTAGCACAATGCAGTCATCCCTTTTTTGTCGTAAAGACCATCCACTTCTGAAGCGGAAAAAGCTACGCATTGAAGACATACTCGCCTATAAACTAATCGCCCCTAGCCCAGAGAATCGCTACGCTGAACAGGTTCATGCCTTAGCAATTGCAGCTAATATCGACCCTATGCGCCACTTTCACGTCATTGAGAACTTTAATATTGTTGCAGATGTAGTCTCTAAAACCGATTCAATAGCAGTAACGTCAAACTCGTACGTCAATACCTCTGCATTCAAGGCCCGCTTTAAAAAAATTGAAATGGATATTTTTGAACCCTTCACCATGGCCGCCGCATATAGACGCCGATGGGAGCCAAGCAAATACATGAGAGAATGCATAGAAGAATTCAAAGCCTATCCCCCTGGCGGCTAAAAACAGGTATTCATAAAATCGATATTACTGTCATTAAATTCATGTGATTTAATGTGCATTTTGTTGAATCATTGATACATCCTCGAATCGATTGCTTAGGAGTTGGGATGATGTATCAAACCAAATCAATTGCTTACGAAGCTGTAAAAGATGTGCTAAATGCATTTGGAACAAAGCAAATTGACATTGCATCGCTGGTTTCAGACATCAACGGCACACCTAAGTATCGAGAAACACCCAGTTCTCGCCTGGCTGTGAGCACGGTCTCGAAACTCACCAAACGAGTTGTCAAAACTTTCCAAGATGAATCTCTTGGTGTAGCCCGAACGCCTCTATTACCTGGAACCTATAACATGTTGTTCCACACAACGATCTCTTGCAAAACTTTAGGAGAGGCATACCTTAGGAGCTCAAAATACCTGGGACTACACGATTGCGGCTTGATGCCGAATATATCGATTAGCGAAAACCAATCAGAAATTATTCTAGAAATAAATACACCTGAAAGCCAAAACGAAACCTATAACGGATATCTACTTTTTTTCATGGTAGCGCTACACAGGTGGAGCTGCTGGTTGACCAAGACCAATATTAATGTGATTGGGGCAGGTTTCACGCTAGAAGAACCAAGCTACTCAAAAGATATTACGACTATATTCGGTAACAATCTCCAATTTAGTCACGAAAAAAACTTCATTATTTTGGAAAAGAGCTCTTTAGATCTAGAAATAGCTCAAACACCCTATAGCTTGGAACACTTTACGGAAAACATTCCAGGCGTATTCTTTGAAGCTCCTAATTTCTACGATGGCTTTTCAGGAAAAGTAAGTTCATTTATTAAGAACACTAATTTTTCAGAGCATTACACCTTTGATGATATTGCCGACTCACTCAACATGACACCCCACACGCTCAGAAGGAGATTAAAATCAGAGGGAACCACCTATTCAGAACTAAAGGATTTGATGCGCAAAGAGACAGCAATCTTTTATTTAACAAAGACTGATGCTTCGATTAAATACATCACATTCAAAGTCGGCTTCACTGAACCTTGCATTTTTGCTCGAGCCTTCAGATTGTGGACGGGCAAAAGCCCATCAGAATATCGATTAGAACACGATCACTTATCCCATCGCTAAAAGTAGAGATGCATTTTAGAATCTAGAGAATGAATACCTTCGTTATTCATATCTTGGAGAATGCCATCTATACACTTAGATATTTTGGTACAGTTTTCAATTTGACTTAGTTTAGGCCACGCCGCTTTGCGGCCTTCCATAAGCAATTGCTCTATTCCTCCATCTTTCCATTCACATAACGCGTCACGAATATTAAGCTTAGATTTCGGCAAAACAATATTAATATCTCCGGTATAACGTTGATTTAATATTTGAAAAAGAGAGTTCACATGAAAGGCTATTTTATATGCTATTTCGCTATCTCTAGGTAAAACAGTATCAAACTGAATGACAGCATCTTTCAAATAGCTGATCAAGAAACGATATAGCCCTGTTTGCAAACTAACTAGCTTATTCAGATCTTTGTGTGTTAGGAACGGCACTACAAGAGGATTGATAAGACTAACTACGAAATGATTAACACCATATATCCTGCTCAAACGACGTACCGGCAGATCATCTGAGAATGACCCATCGATCCATCTCCGATTCTTTAAGTATGGCCTTGGCTTACTATCAAACCCTTTTGCAAATAATCTTTCCGCTGGAATAGCACCAGGTAGACTAATAGAGGCTGATACTGCAGACCTAACATAAACATTTGGAGACGTAATCGCATTGAGTAATCTAGAGGTTTGGTGCTTTTCCGCAGGCGATACCGCAATATTGATACATACCCCTGTTTTCTCGTAGGCTTCTTGGAATGTTAGATCGTGCTCTACAATCTCATCTAGCAGTTGCTCCCCAAGGGTTTTCATTGGTATCCGAGGTGTTTTACCTAACATGAGATCTAGAAGCGACACTTCTTTCATAGCTTGATATTTCTTATTAGTGAAATACCCAGCTTTTAGTTCACTTAGGTCCTGAGTACCTATTTGCGCAGCAACCACGCTGCCAGCACTAGCCCCTGAAATCACGGATGGCATTAAGTTATGACTAATAAGCTCTTGCACTACCCCATGGTGAAAATAGATCAATCCACCTCCGCCACTCAGCAAAAGAGCGGATCTACCAAAGCAATGACTAGCTCTCCTGAAGAAGTCTGACTTTTCGACGTTTGATATTTCAGATGGCGGAGCACAATGCACATATTCTAGTGCATCACATATGGAGCCTATGTATTCATCAATTAATTTTTTCGTGCCACTTTTACACACTTGGTATAGTTTATTATTCCCAAGCCCACCAATATTTCCGTGTACACCCTCATTAAGGCAGTACAATACTTCTCGGGGGTTTTCAGCTTCCAAAGCGTGTCTAAGTGCTTCATGTCTGTTCTCTATTTCTTGATAGTCATACAGCTGTGTTGAATTCTTGTATTTCCATGGCTCGATTCCAGCATCAATGTCTTCTGCTATTGCATGTTTTTGCCAGGAATTATAATCAAAAGCAACGGTATCCCTTCTGCCTAACAACATTTATCAAATCCTTGGATAATTAATTAAAAGAATTATTTCTGTATTCCGTGGGAGTCGAGTTAGTCCAAACCTTGAATGCAGACGAAAAGGCAGCTTGGTTCGAATACCCCAACATCAAAGCTATTTCAGTAATTGTTAATTTGTTCTCTCGTAGATAAACATCAGCCAGCTCTTCTCTCACTTCGCGTAGCAACTCTATAAACTGATAACTACTAGCGCTTAACCTTCTTTGTAGAGTGCGCCTAGATATGCAAAGTTGACTGGCAATCTTGTCGATATTCACATTGCCACCAGGTAAAGACCTAGCCACAACTTTTTTTACCGTAAGCAAAAAAGGATCGTTCACTTTCGGGGATCTTAAAACTTGCTTAAATGTAGACAGATGCTGTTCCTGCGATGCATCAATGATTTTTACGGTGGATCGAAAAGCGATACTTCTATCGAAATAAATGCGATTACGAGAAGCACCGAAGCGAAGATTATCCCCAAAGACACTCTCTAAAAACGCGGTATTTACCGGTGAGGAGTATGTAAATTCAGCTTTTAAAGGTCTTACTGGTGCTAAGCACACCGAGTCTATAAAATGAATAATGGAGGACATTGCCATATCGGTAAGGTAACGAGCACCGTTAACTTCACTCAAGGTTGGATTCCACTCAATTACTGCAGTCTTTTTACAGACCTCTATACGGCCAGCATCCCCGAACAGCCTTACGAGATTGGGAGCAATACTGATGTATTCATGAAAAAGGTCGCATACGTTACTAAGATGACGTCTTATCTCATGCAGCCCTAATACAAAGGTTTTACCAGCCCAAAGTCCAATATCAGGATCAAGATTATTCTCTTCAAGTAAATCGATTAGCTTTAGAAAAGAGCTCAGGGGCACTTCGTGATAAGGGTTGGAAAAGGCCGTTTTATCGAGGGATGCATTTTTTAGCAAACTATGTCGCGATATTCCGGTTGTTTGAGCGACCTGAATTAAATCAAATACGAGCTTCGAGTAGACATATGATTTCTCTAGCCTAATGCTCTCAAATTGTTCAGCTGCCAAGGAATTTCTATTACAGCTAAAATCTATTTCCTTCGCTAAAGCCTGCATCATCAAATACCACCAATTCAGTTAGATTGATGTGAAAACGTATTCAATAGTAACTAATAAGCCGCCCATCTCAGTTAGCAAAAAGAATCAAAGAGTGTGCAAAATGTAGCAAAACATCAGGCACCAAATCATATAGAGTTGGCATCAATTCGAATGTGACTTTTCATCAATCAGATAGATTGTTTAAACAAATCGCAAAACAATGATCTAGGATATAGGATGAAGCACCAGTTAATAAAAGAACACAAAATCAACAGCTTAGCTGAAGTTATAGAAGGTGCGGCTAAGAGATATGGAAACCGATCCGCATACTCTATTGTCTTGCCAAACGGAAGCAATGCAACGCTAAATTACACAGAGGTCAACGAGCATTCAAACAACCTAGCCGTGTACTTGAAAGAAGCTTTAAAACTTAAAAGCCATGATGTTGTAGCGATAATGTGTCCAAATACCCTTAGCTATCCAGTTGCTGCTTTTGGCGTTCTAAAGGCAGGATTGATCTTAACCAATGTCAATCCCCTTTATACCGATTCCGAGCTTATTCACCAACTTAAGGATTCACACGCAAAAGTTTTAATCATAATTGACCTGTTTGGCGACAAAGTTGAAAGAGTTGTAAAACAAACCCATGTGGAACATGTCATCCATGTATCGCTGGCTGACTTTATGCCATTTATTCAACAAAGGTTATTAAGATTTGCATTAAAGCACCTTAAAAAGCAGATCCCGCCGCTTAACTTTGAATCAGTAGCAATAGACAAAGCATTGCATAGAGGTGCGTCGATACGCAGAAAATATTCTATAGATACCAGAAGTTATCGATCTGATGTTTCTCCGGAAGATACCGCTATTTATCAGTACACAGGCGGTACTACTGGTGTAAGTAAGGGGGCAGAGTTAACCCATCAAAGCCTCGACTACGGAACTGCGATGATCAATACAGTACTAAGAACTGAATTGGATTCCGAGATTGCTGAAACAATTTTACTTGTCTTACCTATGTATCATGCATACGCCTTTACAGTTGGAACCTTGCTAAGCCCACAAAATGGTTTCCATAGTGTTTTATGTCCTAGCCCAAGACCTATATCAAACTTAAAGCCTGCTTTCGACAAATACGATATCTCGTTTCTTCCCGGTATTAATACGTTGTATCAGGCCCTACTCGCTGAAGAATGGTTTGTTCGCAATCCACCAAAGCATCTAAAAATATCAACTGGGGGAGGTTCCGCAACTTTAGTATCTACCGCGGAAAAATGGTTAGAGCTCACAGGTATAAAAATAGTGGAGGCTTACGGTATGACTGAAGCACTCCCTATAACAATTGGCCCCGTAGACGGAAACCATCAAATAGGCTCAATAGGGTATCCTGTTGGCGGGATTGAAGTGCGACTAGTAGACGATGAAGGCAATGATGTAGCTGATGGTAGCGCCGGAGAGGTCATAGTACGTGGTCCCCAGGTAATGAAAGGCTATTTAAACAGACCTAAAGCAACGGCAGAAACGATTGTTGATGGCTGGCTCCATACAGGAGATATCGCAGTTAAGCAAAATGATGGGTTCTATAAAATCGTTGATCGAAAAAAAGAAATGATCATCGTTTCTGGATTTAACGTTTACCCTAGTGAAATAGAAGCCCTGATCAATCAAATAGATGGCATCACAGAATGTGCTTGTATAGGGGTGCCAGATTCAAAAACGGGTGAAGCAATTAAGATAGTTTTGGCAAAAGATAAGCCTACTGTGGATGAGAAGACTGTCATTGAATTCAGTCGTAAACATTTAACGGGATACAAAATACCCAAATACGTCGAATTCATGGATGAGCTACCGAAATCACCCGTAGGTAAGATTCTTAAAAAAGAACTTAGATAGCGAGACCTCTAAAAATGGTTCCATTCAGAGCAAAAGTTCTCGCTTATAGACAAGGTATGCGGGCACTAAAACTAGCAGCTGCTATTCTACCTTTCCCAAAGCCAACGCTATTAACGGGACCAGACTCAAGCTTACAGCTATGCGATACTATTGAGCAGTTCGGTTTCAAAAGAGTTTTAATCGTCACAGATTCGGTCTTAACTAAAATTGGTTTGATTAATCCAATACAACAACAATTGTCAGGAAATCACATTGAAAGCTTTATTTACGATGGCGTGATTCCCGACCCAGGATTTGATCAAGTCTATCAAGGCCTTGAAGAACTAACGCACTACCGTTGCGACTGTATACTTGCAATTGGCGGTGGATCCTCCATTGATTGCGCCAAGCTAATAAGCGCTTTAGCCAACAATTCTCAAGATTTAGATAAGCTAGGTGGGTTCTTCAAGATACGCGCCGAATGCATCCCACTATTCGCAATACCAACCACCGCTGGAACTGGTTCAGAGGTCTCTATCGGCGCAGTGGTATCAAATCCTCACACCCACAAAAAAATGATGGTTGTTGATCTGAAGCTAACACCAATAGCGGCGGCGATCGATGGAAAGATAATGATAGGAGTGCCTCCTTCCATAACCGCAGCAACGGGCATGGATGCACTTACCCACGCTATCGAGGCATATATCTCTCGCAACGCAACCAAAGAAACAGATAGATATGCACTGGCAGCAACCCGATTGATATTTAAAAACCTTAAAGCAGCCTACGACGATGGTC
The DNA here is from genome assembly GCA_022361455.1 of Pseudomonadales bacterium. Classification (GTDB taxonomy): domain Bacteria; phylum Pseudomonadota; class Gammaproteobacteria; order Pseudomonadales; family Ketobacteraceae. The sequence continues at coordinate 10,946 of JAKSAW010000615.1, forward strand.
ACAATATAGAGGCGCGACAAAATATGGCACTAGCTTCCTGTTACGCAGGCCTCGCATTTACTAAAGCTAGCCTCGGTTACACTCACGCCATCGCTCATCGTTTCGGCGAGCGATATCAAATACCCCACGGATTAGCGAACGCTATCGCACTACCTCATATCTTAGAGTTCTCAAAAGATGCAACAGAAAAACGGTTGTCTGAGCTAGCGCTATATTGCAATATCGGTGCTTCGGGTAGCGATGAAACAAAGGCAACCATTTTTATAGCAAAGATCCGCGAACTCATTTCTTCACTCGAAATATCTGCAAAATTGCCAGAACTTGAAGCTAAAGATATCCCGAATATAGCTAAAGAAGCACTGGAAGAAGCGCATTTCAATTTTCCTGTGCCTAAGTACATGGATACGCGTCAATGTGAATATGTTATTTCCAGCATGCTTGATAGATGCTGATCTAGGCGTACCAACTAACCAATACTATTGGTTTCAGACCAAACTCTAAGATCATCAAGAATGCCAAGTGCCGATCTGCCAAAATCAGTTAACTCGTAGGTAACAGCGACAGGTCGATCATTGATGACTTTACGCAGAACCATGCCTTCTGCCTCTAGCTCCTTAAGTCTTTGATCCACCATCTTCTTACTTGCACCACCCAACATTCGAGTTAAATCGTTAAACCGAACAGGTTCATCTTTCAGGTGATAAATGATAGACCCTTTCCATTTCCCCCCGATTAAGCGCATACCCTTTTCAATAGCGCAGGGTTCTACACAGGCATTGATGACTTTCTTTCTACCTTTTTCATCTTTTTTTATCATAGATTTCATAAGGTTAGCCTCCAAAAGACACTCATAAGAACTAGGTTACTAAAAGTATACTAATTGATATTCTTATACAGGTTACCATAATAAACCTCATTATTCATCGGCAATCAGTTAGCCACCTAGTTTTGAGGGTCACATCCATGAGCAACGTATTAATCATCAACGCACACCACTCCTACCCTTTTTCTGAAGGCAAGTTGAACGCTTCACTAGTCGATATCGCCAAAGAGGAACTTAAAGCAAAAGGCCACGATATTCGTGCAATCGCAGTTAGTGAAAAAATTGATGTGCCAACCGAGATTGAAAATCACAAATGGGCGGACATTGTAATTTTGCAAACGCCTGTTAACTGGATGGGGGTTCCATGGACCTTTAAGAAATACATGGACGAAGTGTACACCGCTGGTATGGGCGGAGATCTATGTGAAGGCGATGGCCGCCACAGCAATGCGCCTAAAAAGAACTATGGCGCGGGTGGAACACTCACAGGTAAGAAATACATGCTTTCTCTAACTTTTAACGCGCCGGAAGAAGCATTTAACGACGAAAGCGAATACCTATTTCAAGGAAAGAGCGTTGATGACTTGTGGTTTCCGATGCACATGAACTTCCGCTTCTTTGGAATGGAAGCGCTAGAAACTTTCGCTTGTTACGACGTGATGAAAGCCGCTACCCCCGAACAAGACTTTGAGCGTTTCACTGCACATTTAGACAGCCAATTTTAGTTTATAAAGAGGGACTAAATATGAAGTTCAACAAGGCTTTTCAGGTTTTATCTGCAACCTCATTAATTATCTTAATGTTCTCGCCCCCATCATGGGGTGAGAGCTTAAAGCTAGCACATATAGCATCGCCTGAAGCCTACGAGCTACTGCTAGAAAATGAAGAAGTTATCGTAATACGTATGGTACTAAAGCCTGGCCAGGCGGACAAACTACACCGCCATAACAATGAGACTGTGTACTTTGAAAAAGGCGGAAAGCTAAAGATTAGCGAACATCAAGGCGAGAGCTTTGAAGCAGAAATCCCTGATGGACACGTTATGTGGCATAAAGCTTGGGCTCATCAAGTTACAAATGTGGGCACGAGCGAAGTAATTGCAATCATTGTAGAAGACAAACCATAGCCGCGTTTCGTAAAGAGGATTAAAAGATGACAAACAAACCCGTATTAGTATTCATTCATGGCTACGCTGTTGGCAGTTGGTATTTCGACGATTTCAGAGACTATTTTGAGAAACTGGGCTATCAGTGTTATGCACCTACTCTACCCTATCACGATGCTCATCCAAACAAAAAGCACGACGAAGTGGGCAAGCTAGGATTGAAAGACTATATCGATCACCTTGAAAATGAAATCTTAGCCATTGGTAAAAAATGCATATTAGTCGGCCATTCACTAGGAGGCTTACTTGCGCAGCATCTTGCAAATCGAGGCTTAGCGGATGACTTGGTATTACTGCAGCCGGCTGCGCCGAAAGATATCTCGATGATAACGCCAAGGTACCTTCACCTTCATGCTGGTCCACTTGGGGCTGCATTAAGCAGTAAACCCTTTAAGTATTCGTTTAAATCTGCCAAAGCACTTTTCTTTAATGGTTTATAGGATCAAGCAGCTGTAGATCTTTACCATAAAACGGTTTTCGAATCCGGCCGGGTCATGTACGAAATTGTTACTCATCAGCAAGCAGACATTAGAGCGGAAAATATTAAGGGAAAAATACTGTGCGTTGCCGGAAGCAAAGACAATGGCTGTACACCAAAGATCGTACAAAAAATTGCTGCAAAGTATGGTGAAAAATCCACATACAAAGAATTCGTCAATCGCGGTCATGAAATCGTGATCGAAGACAACTGGGAAGAAGTGGCTGGCTATATCGATCATTGGCTAAAAGCCAATGTCCTGCAAAATGAAACTAGCGGATCAAATTTATACGCGGCATAAGATTTAATTACTTAAAAAAGGAACTAATGATATGTTTACTTACTACGAGCCAGATACAGCGCCGGGCAAATCTAAAGAAATGATGGAGCAATCGCTAAAAGGCTTCGGCATGATTCCAAACCTGCATAAAATTCTTGCTGAAGCTCCAGCAACTTATGAGGCCTACAACACTGTATTCTCGCTATTCATGAAAAACACTTCGCTAACCCCTCTTGAGCAACAAGTCGTTTTCATGACAGCAAACTTCGAGAACAACTGCCATTACTGCGTGCCAGGTCATACATGGATGATGAAGTCAGCTAAAATGCCAGATGACGTTATTGAAGCGCTACGCGAAGGCACAGCGATCCCGGATCCAAAACTGCAAGCGTTACACGATTACACTAAAGCCTTATTGGATCAACGCGGTCATATTGGTGATGAAAAACTAGAAGCTTTTTTAAACGCAGGTTACGACAAACGCCAAGCATTAGAAGTGCTCACCGGACTATCGGCAAAGCTCATTTCCAACTTCACCAATGCACTGGCCCACACTAAAGTTGACGAAGCAATGTCCGCTTATGACTGGACACACCCTTCCAAACGATAAATGCCTAACCATAAATAGATGTGCTACTGGAGATAAATACAATGACAGCTTTCAAATTCGAAGCGGGCTCATCATTCCCTTCAATCACTAAATCCACACTTGAAGGTGATACGAGAGATCTAAGTAAACCGATAACGGGGAAGGACTGGCAGCTACTTATCGTGTACCGCGGCAGGCACTGCCCCTTATGTACTCGTTTCCTAAATCAGCTAACTGAGTATAGATCTCGTTTAGACGCGATAAACATTGATTTGGTTGCAGTGTCCGGTGATAGCAAAGAACAGCTGCAAGAACATACCGGAAAGCTTGATGTAAACTTTCCTCTCTTTTATGGCCTTTCTCTTGAGGAAATGAAATCTTTGGGACTTTACATTTCTCATCCACGCTCCGAGCAAGAAACTGATCACCCATTTGCAGAGCCAGGGTTATTTGTCATAAACGAGAAAGGTACACTACAGGTCGTGGATATTTCAAACAATCCATTCGTTCGCCCTGATCTAGAAAATCTCGTTTCCGGTTTAGAATGGATTCGTAAAAATGATTACCCAATTCGTGGGACCTATCCATATAATTAGCAGCGCTGGCAATATGCTATCGGGCTGACTAACAAAGCGAAAAGACAACAGATGCCCTTTACTTATATAAGAGCATCTGTTGATCAAATTTGAAATGAATTCTTTAGGTCTGCCGTTTCTTGGTGTTCTTCAATTTATGAAGTATTGATTTACAACCTTTGTAAAAAAACAAAACAAGAAGAAAGGTTGATAACATCAGAGTAACCCACCCTATTCTTTGCTCTTCAAAATAAACATAGACCATGAATGAGTAGATACCGATGGTAATGAAAAGCGCGATTAAATCCTTCCACCACTTAACTTTTGGAAGATGAGTTAAGAAGAAAAAATATAATACAAAAATACCAATGGCAGCCAAATAAAACAGGATCTTAATCATAATTCATCTGCTCTATATTTCGATCTTCAATTTACAAGCAAGCAGAACCATTGGCATTGATGTTCACACGCTTAGCTTGGTGCTATTCAGTTCTGCCATTAGATCGGAAAAGTCCTTTCCAGGGTGGTGTTTTTTCCGTAAGTCATACTCCGCCCAGATCCAGCCATCATGTTGATCCTCTGGCAAATCTGTGGGTGGTGGGGCTGGAATATCTGTTTGATAGCTCCACCCGGAATGAGTGCCATGCATAGCATCTTCCACATCATTTGCCCAAATAATATCAACAACCATTGTCTCCATACCTCGATAGGAAGCCGCTGATGGATGTGGCGGATGCAATATTACAACTTCACCAATTTCAAATTTAGGTTCGGGTTTGCTCATAGACATTACAGCTATTCAATTGCTTTGAGATAGTAGAATCTACTTTTTAGAAATAACAACGTCGTTTGCTTACGCACAAGTTTACACCTCACAATTGCTGTGAGGCTACCTATTTTCGAGACTTGAAGGGTCGATTAGGCAGAATGACTATTCCTTTCGGCGTCTAATACGAGCACACATCAACACCACTAATCCTAAAATACTGGAGCCCAACGCGCCGCCAAATTCCCATTGCTGCCTTACAGAACCATTTTGTGTAGAAAGGCTTACTATTGCGCCTGATGTATTTGGGGATGTGAGTGCATAGTTTGGTCGGTGAGAATTGACGATCACACCATTTTGGTGAGTCCACGCAAACCATGATTCAACGGTGCATTCAGCAAGAAAAGGCACATATTGAGAAGTTTGAGAAGAGCCAGGAGTCAGACATAGGCCTGTAGAAAGCGATTGCAGATAACCCGACTCCGTTAAACGCCACCTTTGACTGTTATCGAGCAACCCAAAGCTGCACGGCGACACTTTTGTTCGCATCGGTGAGCGGGATTTGTCCACAGTCAGGCACAATCCCTGATGATCTTTGAATCCCTTGTATGGTAAATCACTGTCGGGAACATCATTGTCATCGTTATTCTCATTACTCACAGTGAACATAACTGGATCGCCGATATAGCAATAGCCATCGTCTGAGAAAAGCTGTGCTTCATAGTTACCAACTTCTAGGCCTGAAAAAGACTCGGTACCACTTCTACCATTGGTATAAACCCAATCCACATAGCTGTCGTTCTGTCTGCAGGAACTCGTTAGATCCCCTTGTCTAAATATTCCTATCCAATCTAAACTGCTTCCAGAGCCATCGTGATAATCAATGACCACTGTTTCGCCCAACGTATAGTTTTCCTTTGTAGTTGTTAGAGCATCGTTGTTGCCCCCACCCGGCCCGCCGTCATCAATTTCTACAATACAGCTAGCACCATTAATCATATTATTCATCTGAGAGATGCTGCACTGGGAGAATTCATCGCTTTGGTTATAGTAAGGATTCATTAAGTACCGATTGGATTCATAGGAGCAAGCAGAGCCACCTTGATTATCATGGGGGGCACCAAAGTTGTGACCGAATTCGTGAGCAACAGTAAGCGCTCCTCCTACTCCACGCCCTCCGGCTCGGGATACGCCAACACCCCAATTGCTGCAGATGGCATCTAGATAAGCGATGCCTAGGGTGCTACCGCCATCCAAGTCTTTGCCTGTGAATAAATGCGCTAAACCAGGGTGCGATCTTCCAGCATAATCGCGAAAAGATTCAAGAAGTGATTCAGAATTTCTTGAAGTAAGGGATCCATTATTACTTAGCACATCGATGCTATTAATAGAGATTGTTACCCCTACTTGTTCTGTGAATATGCCATCGACGACATTCATTTGAGAAAGAATAGCAGTTGTTGAATCGCCGCTAACCTCGCGCGAATATTCTGTATCCGCAACAATATCTACTTTGATTTGCTCGAGCGAACTGGATGCTAGCGCACTAATTGTCTGCGATTTCCCCAGCACTGATTTTTGCAGATCATTAACGAAAGTTTTGTAGCTAAACTTTTTAGCAGAATGTTCACTTAAACCGCAGCTCATTGAACTACTGATATCAGACGCTTTGTAAATAACCGGACCAGCTCCACTTGAATGTAGCGTTTGACTGAGAGCTTTTGCTACGTTCGTGCTTGAATCCATCATGAATAATTCAGAACCATCGTAAATGGCTCCAACGTATATATCATTATAGTAAGTTAGGCGAACCCAGGAATTAGGCTTATCCTTAACAACACCAGCATATAAAATAATATCTTTGGGTATGCTTAGATGGCTATTTTTATCGGTTAGATGATCATTAGTCTTGAGCTGCAACTCAAAGTGTCTATTAAAAGCAGCAACAGTGATCACCATCATATGGTCTTTATTATTAGTACCGTTGGGTTGAACTTGTGAAAATATCTGAGCTTGCTCAGCATAGCCAATAATCCAATCGGATTCAGCGAATACTAAACTAGATGCAGGGCCTAAAAGTATCAAACAAATGATAAGCCAAGGCTTTGTAAATCTTTTTTTGTATTGCGGTTGAATCTTTATCATTATATTAGATCCCATTTTTGTTCAACCAAGGGATATCAGAGTTATCGAATTGAAGCGTATTTAATTGATCGAGAAGATAACTCAGGCTTCAGATCCCTTATTGTCAGTCTGATTAGCAAGTACAATTCTAATTCATCTTTGCCAAATTGATGATAGGCCCGTGGATATAGGACTAACGCCCATATCAATAACCTCTAAGCCCTAAAGGATTAAGGGTTCGCTGATTGAATTAGAATTTAAGTGATTGCTCTATTAGATTTTAAATAGGAACTTATGCGGAATCGACTAAATAGGCTTTTGAAGAATGGCGCTTTGCTGGTGGGTTTATCTAACTTTGAGAATTTATTTCGAAAGGAATTAGCAAATGAGAGCGCACGTTTTTTTGCTTCATCTGCTTTTTCACCAGCGTAGAGTTCATCAACAGTACAGATAAATAATTCTAGCCATTGGTCGAAGTGGTGATCTTTAATCGGTAAATGGGTATGGCGTGAGAAAGGATTTCCAAAGTAGCTCTGGCCTTCGAATAACAAAGTACACCAAAAGCGATTTAACGTATCCATGTGCAATTCCCATAGTGCCCCAATATCATCATTGAAAATAGGCCCTAACTCATCATGCTCACGAATTCGTTCATAAAAGATGTCAAGTAAGTGAGCGACATCCTGCTCATTAATAATATCCTTCATAAGGACAAACGTTAGTGGGTTTACTGAAATGTGTTTTGATATGAATCAACAAATGATGAATCATCTTTGATGGGGAAGATATAAAAACAAGTGACTCACTTCGGTGCTTGCGTAAGCAAAAAATTACCGATAGAAAACCGTTAGCTTTGGCCGCTTATAAACAGTGCTATATTCACTAGAGTGCATATCAAAGCCGTTGGTATCACCAGATGAGCGAATGATAAAGCCATTATTAGAATCTGGATCACGCACCCATTCTTGTATAAGCGCAAGGCCTTGTTCGTCTAGTTCAATAATTTTAGTCCCTGTTGAGACGGGACTAAAGCTACCTACCCTTCGCCCTTCAAATTGTTGTGAGTATGTGTTATCCCATGTTGCCAGTTGCTCTGACCATTCTGATAGAGCTTCAATGAGGTGAAAGGTGCCATTGCTCCAGTTGAATACCTTAAAGGTGAGTGAAGCTCCAATAACTTCGGCATCTTTTGGTATCTTCGCAATGTTCCATTTTAGGAGTGTTACAAATTCAGTATGTCGTAAACTAAAACCATCTGCATTTAGACTACCAAGGTTACCCCAGTTTTTATGGCGACTGCCCTTAGCAATATGGGTATCCTCGGCTCCTTGATATCCGTTTTCACCGTTTCTGAAATGCACTTCTATTACAGTAGTCTCTGATGAAGTTGCAGCTGCTTTTATTGCTGATGATATAGTGAGCGTTTCTTTATTTTTATCCGTAGTGCTTGCTTGCGTTCCTAAGGCCAAACACCATAGGAAAACAAGATTGATAATTCTTGTTGTGCTATTGGTGATCATCGGAACCCAGGTTCCCCCATTAAAAAGGGAGGAGTATATAGCCTCTTGGCGCGACCATTCAATGACTGCACAGGCTTATTCGCTGGTCTCGAGTGTGAATAATTTAATATTTATATCTTAGTGTGCTTATATCGCTCAATGATTGCTCAGCTATGTTATTTGTAGGAATCTACGCATGACACTTTTTTCTTCAATTTCATTTTGTCGCCAACCATAAATATCAGGTTTTGTTTTTTCAATAACCAATGTCCCCCATAGTAGCCAATCATAAACCGCTAGTAAGTTTTGCATATTTTTAGCGGAGTTCTTGCCTCGACTATGGTGTTGATGATGTTGAGTTGGAAAAGTAATCACATGACATAACGCATACATAGATTTTCGAACAAAAATGTTCTTATGGTTGAGCAGCCAAAGGTCATAATTCCAATTGCAATGATTATGCAAGGCCCACAAACCTTTAAGAGCGGTGCCTACAAGAAATATTTGATACATTCCCATATATAGAACTGCTAGACCTATAATATAGTTCGGCAAAATCAATGCCCAACCCCACCCCTCTACATAGGTTTGAGTAACATTGAGCTGACCTTTGCCATCGTTGCCACCACTAAAATGATGTGGACGATGTGCCGCCTTAATAAAGTTTTGTACTTTTACAAGCACCTTGTTTTTAAAGCTCGGCCGGTGAGATATAAAATGTGTGCCGCCATGGAACAATTCATCCACAAGGATAAACACGAGTAATCCGGGCCAGAAATACTCTTGGTCGATCCACTGAAAAGCGCCCTGAGTGCTAGGAAACAATGCTGTCATAAATCCGAAAACAAGGAAGGCCAATAAGGGCCTCTGTACAAATGCCAATGCCGCAAGGCATATACCTGCCATCTGCCAGTCTTGCTTTGTCTTTTTCCCGTCTTTGTACTTGCCATTTATAAACTCATAAGCCACAAAAACAAGCAGTGAAGTAATGCCTATAGGGGCCAGCATATCTACGGTTTCTTGAATCATTTTAGCTTACCGTTAGTTCAATGAATCAAATTCAGTGAACTATAATCAGCAACAGCCTGTCAAGACCTAGCCCCGCATACACTGAATATATTTGACTTATTTTCACTGAAATCGATATAGTGAAACCAACTTAGAAAAGGACCAGCAAGATAGATGCCGCAGTCTCCCCACACCTCTAGAAAGCAACAAAAAGCAGCGACGAGAGCAACCATCAAAGAAGTAACTCGGCGGTTATTGGATAGTAAGGACATATCCGACATTACTATTGGCGGAATTGCTAAAGAAGCTGGAGTGGCTAACGGTACATTTTATGTTCACTTCCAAAGCAAGGAAGAAGTTTTAAAAGAGCTTTTCTCGGATATCAATTTAGAGGTATTCAACCGCTTAAAAAACATAACGTCGTCCTCCAAGCCTCAACCATTAGAAAAACTTATAAAGAAAGCTGCAGGTAATTTTTTAGATTTTTGGCATGACAACCAGGGCCTTGCCAAAATGTATGCTCAGACATTTCAAGATACATCCGAGCTAGAAACGCTTAGGGACGGAATGAATCCAATGGCAGTTCAGCTAATGGCTCAACTTTTGGAGCAGGAAGCTAAATCAAATAAGGCCAAGAAGCGAAACTGGGAATTGGTTTCCCATGCTATCTCATCCATATGGCTTAGAGTTGGATTGCAGTATTTATTCGGTAACACTGTTTCTAGAAGCGAAGCCATTGACACGTTAACAACCTTAACGCTTGCTTGTATTAATTCTGTTATTGATAAATAAGCCATGATTTAGCAGTAAGACTACAATGTAGAATCCAAGAAGATATCGATATATTTTTCATATTCATTCCAAGGATACTCACTGATCGTAATCACATTAAGTGCAATGCCATGCACAAAGCACATCAAACTTTCTAAATAAACCATCAACGACGATTGGCCACCCGGTATTGACAGATCTTCCATTAGAGGCCCAACCACATCGAGAATTTCAGCGGCAATATTTGCGTGGTTTATGAAGAACTCATCGTCAGATGAAGCCCTGTCTTCATTGAGAAACACGATACGAAATCTATCTTTGTGCTCAACCCAATAATGTAGATATGTCATACAAACCTGTTTTAGCTGGTTTTTAGCGCCTTGTTGCTTAGCCACTTCAGCCTTAACTAGTACAAATAGTTCGTCAAAAAACTCAGCCCAGATATGATGCAGAATGGCATTTTTGTTTGGAAAGTACTTATACAAAGTCATTGTACCCATTCCTGCTTTGGCTGCGATCTTTCGCATCGAAACCGATGGGTAACCCTCTGTTATAAATAATGAGTGAGCCGTTTGAATTATCTTTTCGACCTTCTTCTGGCGCTCATCATCGGGTTGTTTTGGCCTTCCCTTTCTAGATTCTTGATTCATGAACAGTCCCGCAGGCAGTTTGTTTTATTAAGTCTTATCTTCTTTCATTCCGGTGCTTTCAGCTTAATTTAGAGATATCCTGGCCGACTTGACTTAATCGTACGCGTACGCTTATATTGAGTCAACCATAACAGGGTACCAAGGGGTAATAGATGCGGGACATAACTGAAGCCATGAAAAACAACCAGTCTTTTTGGCAGTACAAATACGGTGCTTACTCCGCTAATCCTCCCCTAGCTAAGGGGAACTATGAAACCGACGTTCTCGTCATCGGTGGCGGCTACACTGGCCTTACTTGTGCCAGGGAGGTCCGCAGAGACGACAGCACGAAACGCGTCATGGTGATAGAGGCAAACGAGATAGGCTTTGGGGCTTCTGGGCGGAATGGCGGATTTAACATGACGCTTTTTGGTGTTGAACCTGAAGTTACCCTAATGCGCTGGGGAAAAGATAAAACCCGTGAAGCACAAGCTTATATGCAAAAAGCAGTTCAATATGTGAAAGATTTAATCGAATCAGAAAACTTGGATTCAGATTATGAGCACACCGGTATGCTTAGAGTGGCTTATACCGATAAACAAGCCCGTAGATTGAAGAAAACCTATGAGCTACTTTCAAGTATCACTGAGCCTGGCACTTTTGAGTATTACAGCGGCGAACAAACACAGGAGAAACTGAATTGCCCCCATATTAAAGGCGCAATTTATGAACCTGAGACGGGTATTTTGGACCCTAGCAAACATGTTCGTTCGTTAAAAATGTTAGCTGAAAGAGAAGGCGCCGAGATCTACGAAAAAACCAAGGTTATTGCCATCACCAAGCAAGACGGATTTAGCATTGTCGAGACAGACGTTTCGACCATTAAAACCAAAAAGCTAGTCATTGCTACCAACGCTTGGACTCATAGCTTAAATAGCACTCCCAAAGTTGCAAATGTACAAGCCCCTGTTTGGACCTATCAAATCGTTACAGACCCCCTAACGTCTGAACAATGGAAGGATGTTAAGTGGGAGGAACGAATGTCTATCGAAGACAACCGCCAACTAGTTCACTACATGAGAATTACTAAATGCGGCCGAATCACCATGGGAGGAGGAAGCATAGGCGTGGAATTTAACGACAAGAAAATGGATTTATGGAAAAACGAAAAGATATGGGTTGATTTAGAAAATCATTTAAAATGGATGTTTCCCTCATTAAAAGATATAAAAGTCCATTACAAATGGGGCGGCTGTGTGTCAGCCAATGTGGACATGACACCCGAAATTGGTTTTATTGGGGATCATAATATTATTTACTCCACAGGCTGTATCGGCCATGGAGTCTCACTAACCCAATTGAATGGTAGGTTAGTCGCCGACCTCGTACTTGGGAAACAAACCAGCCTCAGCCAATTTTGGATAGTGAATCGAAAAGCGATTCCAATGCCACCAGGGAATATACTCCGTTTC
>JAKSAW010000229.1 GCA_022361455.1 Pseudomonadales bacterium
ATCAGTATAGGGGCCGGAGAAATGAGTTTGCGAAGTGTTTATGAAGTAAAAAAGCCAAAGGTCGTAGTGCTCAATGGTGAAAGGGTGTCTGCGATTAATAATACGATGCTTAGCCATCGTGTTGTTATGATAGCGTTTGTCCCCCAAAAGCATTTTTTGCCAGTAGAGGCTGATCGTAGGAAGGTGCGCGCGCAGATCTACTTTAGCAACTTCCAAAAACAGGGGCGCCATGGTTTGGTCGTCGAGTAGTTGATCGTAAAAAAGATCAACCATTTGACTGATGGCAGTTTCGTTATCTAAATCAGGTTTATTACTCATTGGGGTCTGTGTGTTTACTGCGCTGAATTGGAGACAAAAGCTTATTCTAACTGTTAGCTTTTTTCATGTTGAGTATTCCCGCACCAATAATTAACGAGCAACCAATGATGGTGGTCCAGACTAAAATCTCTTGCCAAAATATCCACCCCATAATACTTGCATACACCACGGATGAATAAGTATAGGGGCCTACCTGCCCGGGTTTAGCAATAATATAGGCCTGAGTCATAAGTAGTTGACCGCAGGTGCCAGCGATACCAACCCCAGCTAACCAAAGCCAAGTGTTGACGGATAGGGGTGGCTGCCAATTTATAATCGCGGGCACAGCAGATATTAGAGTGGCCAATAAACCAAAGTAAAAAACAATTCTGTGGCTGGGTTCAGTGCTTGCCATTCTTCTTATACAGACTTTGGCAAAACTAGCCAGCACTGCCGCGCCGATGCCCAATAGCGCCACTGGCTGAAACGTTTCGCTTCCGGGGCGTAGCACGAATATGACGCCGACAAAGCCAATGACAATTGACCATATGGTTAGATGATTAATTTTCTCTTTTAACCAAAGAAACGCAATGATTGGTAAAAAAAACGGCGCAGATAACTTCACTAAAACAGCTTCGGCTAAAGGCATATTTGCGATGACATAAAAGTAGCCATACATTGCTGTTAGGCCTGTTACTGCTCGGAGCAGATGCATCGGAAATACCTGGGTGGCAAGATCCGCAATACCAAAACGTAGTGCTATGGGTATAACTGCAATAAAACCAAAGAGATTGCGAGCAAACACAATGGTCTCATGGCTTGTTTGTTCCGCGAGGTGCTTAATCATGGCGGCCATGATTGCTAAACAAAGCTCACCGAGAAGCAAAAAAACTGCCCCACGGGCTAAGTTATTGGCCATTGATAAGAATAATCATTAGTGAATGTGAAGATCAAAATGAACCGGGATGACGGGCACCAAGATACGAAGTGATATGAGTATACCAAACTTAGCGCTAAAAAAGTCCCATAAGAAGTGATTTGAAAATTTAATAAATGACAGGCCATGAGTTATTAGAAAACTTATCCAATAACTCATAGCCCCTTAGATAAAGGTTAGAAATCGAAGTAGTCTATTACTCTTTATTTTTGATATAACGGTTCAAAGTAGTGTGGAAATGCTTGATTCGAACCTCTTGATAATTACCAAGTGTAATCATACCTTTACGCGAGGCTTTTAGACCTTTTTGAACGTAGGGTAGGTTTCCCATGTCCTGATCAAATATCCCGCCAAGCGCACCAAGTTCTTCAGCGTTGGTCCACGGATCATCAACGCCCAATTTATGAATGGGGACAGGATCTGGTTTTGGATCACCCTCCGCATAACGCATTAAAACCATCACATCCATTATGCTTGAATCTGGATCATTCCCATTGGGGCGAAAACGATAAACGATGTTGGGATTAAGACCTGCCCAAGGTACAAAGTTTGGGAATAAGTTATAGAGAATTGCATCTAACACTTCTGTATCTGAAGCATGGCTCAAATCCATATTGAATAATTGGCCAAACTCAGCGCGATTGATATCAGCCATATGTAAACGGGCGCTTTTGTTGGAAGGTACACTGGTATCTTGATCTGAGTCTTCTGCCATTCGCCCAGAGGTTTCGATTAACGCATCCATCATCTCTTGGGCGCTAACGTCGGGTATATGAGGGCTTTGAATACCCATCATGGTGATGGTACGGCTGAC
>JAKSAW010000616.1 GCA_022361455.1 Pseudomonadales bacterium
AACAGCTTCTTAGCTTGGTACTCGTGTAAATTCATTTCATCACCGTACTATAACTTTAACGTTTGTAGCGTTTAGCTACTTTTCTGATTAAACATAGTCGTAATGTTGCGACCATCCATGAGCCAGGCCTTTTGAGCCAGCCTATTGGGAGGCATAACACCACTTTCCTGAGAAAAACTGAATAGTCAGCGCTGAAATATACCCTTTGTTTGGTAAGAATTTATTTCAGCGCAAATTTCAGTCAATTAGCGACGTTTTTTACGTCGCTTAGCAGAGTGGATAGCTTTACCATCCACATCAAGCATTGCTTCATGCAGCACTTCTGAAAGACCCGGATGGGCAAATACCATCATTTGAAGGTCCTCAACACTCGCACCAAACTCCATGGCAATCACAGCTTGCATCGTAATCTCTGAAGCTTGAGGACCAACAATATGAACGCCTAAAATTCGATCAGTCTTGGAGTCAGCGACTACCTTAACAAAACCTGTAGTTTCGTTAGCGGCTACAGCTCGGCCATTGGCCATAAAGGCAAACATGCCCGTCTTGTAGTCATCGCCTTCGGCTTTAGCTTGCTCTTCGTTCATACCGACCCAAGCTACTTCAGGATGAGTATATACAACCGAGGGAATGCAGTCGTAGTTCAATTGAGTGTGGTGACCAGCAATAATTTCTGCCACCATCACACCCTCTTCAGTAGCTTTATGAGCAAGGGCTGGGCCACGCACGATATCACCGATGGCATAAACGCCTGGTACATCAGTTTGACAACTTTGGTTAACAAAGATGAAACCGCGCTCATCAAGATTAACGCCGCTATCGACGGTGAATAAGTCTTCGGTGTATGGGCGACGACCCACTGCGACGATTAGCTTATCAACGGTAATGTTTTTATCACCTTCGTCATCGCTGAAAGAAACGATAACTTCACCATCTTTCACTTCAGAACCAGTCACACGAGTGCTAAGGCGAATATCCATGCCTTGCTTCTTAAGGCTCTTGAGCAGCTCTTTACCAACTTGCTTATCAACCATCGGCAAGAAAGTATCAACAGCTTCCAGAATGACAACTTCAGAACCAAGGCGATTCCATACACTGCCTAACTCTAAGCCAATGATGCCAGCACCAATAACCCCTAAGCGCTTAGGTACTTCGGTAAACTCAAGCGCGCCAGAGTTATCAACCACAATATCTTCGTGAAGAGGCGCTACTGGAATTTGAATCGGCTCTGAACCGGTTGCCAATACAACACTACCAGCCTCAAGTACTTGCATATCACCTTCATGAGGAGTGAACTCAACCTTTTTACCTGCTACAAGCTTGCCGGTACCTTGAAGGTAAGTAACACCATTTGCTTGAAACAACATGGCAACACCACCAGTTTGTTTCTCAACGATATCGTCTTTACGCTTGATCATCGCTGGAACGTCCATTGAAACGCCTTCAGCAGAGATTCCATGAACAGCAAAATCTTCTTTTGCTTCATGATATTTCCACGTGGAGTCCAACAAAGCTTTTGAAGGAATACAGCCAACATTTGCGCAAGTACCACCTAGAGCAGGCTTACCATTTTTGTTGATGTATTTGTCGATACACGCTGTTTTAAGGCCTAGTTGTGCAGCTTTGATCGCCGCAGCATAACCACCTGGGCCTCCCCCTATTACAACGACGTCATAATTCTCAGACATAACCGATCCCTAACTTTAAAAAATAAAAGACTAAAACCGTAACTGCGCGATTGCTCTTAGATATCTAAGAGCAATCTAGCTGGATCTTCGATCAACTCTTTGATCGTAACCAGGAATTGAACCGCTTCTTTACCATCAATTAAACGATGGTCGTAACTCATCGCCAGGTACATCATTGGCAAGATTTCTACTTG
>JAKSAW010000617.1 GCA_022361455.1 Pseudomonadales bacterium
CATCGTCACCTTCGTTGTCGTCGTCATCATCATCATTAGTTGACTTAGTTTCTTTCTCAAGTTTTTCTACTATTTTTTTTAGCTGTTGCAAAGTTCATGATTTTTGTGAGAAGGCATACCTAAGAGACAGAGACAAATGTGCAACAAAGTTCTCAAACATCGACTTGGCCTTCCAGTACAACAAAGCCAGCAAAAAATGTAGAAGCAAATATCACTGTGCCGACAGTGTAGCCAATTAATCCAATTAGCATGACAGCTTTACGACCCAAACGATCGCTTGCTCTCCCCCAGATGGGGCTAAACAAAGAGAAAGTAATTGAAGAACAGGTGATAATGCCACCTATCTGCAATTCAACCAGACCAGCTTCGCGACCAAGTGGGGCAAGTATTGCAAACACCACAGTTTGCCCCATGCTCACGGCCATAATGGCCATAAAAATAAACCGAAAGGCAACACGCTTTTGCGGCTGCCCTAACGGGACTGCTTCTGTGTCCAATTGCTTAAATTCCCTTAATAGGTTTCCTTTAATCGGAAACCTTAATTTGGATGCTAATGTCTTTACGAACTGCACCCTTGCCGGAGAGCTACTCTAATAGAGCGTCTTAATAGAAACTCTATTGTATTCCTGAATATCCTGCCACTGTTCGTTCTTAACTTTAATTAACCATTCTGGGTCTTGTAATAACGCTCTGCCTACGGCGACCAAGTCAAACTCATCATCAGCCATTCGTTGTAACAAATCATCTAAGCGGCGCAGCGCCACATCATTTCCTTCCTGATCAAGAAAGTTTGATTCAATGAAATCTGAGGACAAGCCTACACTACCCACAGTAATCGCCGGCTTACCGGTAATTTTTCGCGTCCATCCTGCTAAGTTTAAATCGCTACCCTCAAATTCAGGCTCCCAGAAGCGACGGGTGCTGGCATGAAAAATATCGACACCTGCTTCGCTCAAAGGAATTAAGAATCGCTCCAACTCTTCAGGTGTTTGCGCCAATTTGGCGGTGTAGTCTTGCTGCTTCCATTGGGAAAAACGCAAAATAAAAGGAAACTCATCGCCCACCTTTTTACGTGCTTCTTGGAGAATTTCAATCGCAAACTGACAACGCTTTTCTAAGCTTCCGCCATAGCGATCATCTCGTTCATTGGTTACATCCCAAAAAAATTGATCGATTAAATAGCCATGAGCGCCATGGAATTCAACCGCATCAAAGCCAATATTTTTTGCATCCAGCGCGCCTTGAGCAAACGCTTCGATAGTATCGGCGATTTCACTATCTGACATGACTTTCGCTTTACGTTTTCCTTTGGAAGAAATACCAGAAGGACCAATGCCAGGGGCTTCGGGATCAGGACCAGTTCCAGGTTTGCGCACAGTACCAACATGCCATAATTGCGGTGCAATTTTTCCACCTGCTGCATGAACAGCGTCCACCACTTTTTTCCAACCCGCCAAAGCATCGCCATGAAACGCAGGAACACCAGGATAACCGGTGGCAGAGACCTGATTCACCGTGGTCCCTTCAGTAATAATCAATCCCACATCATTTTGAGCGCGGCGCGCGTAGTAAGCGGCAACATCATCCCCAGGAATAGAATTGGGTGAAAAGTTACGTGTCATAGGCGCCATAATCACGCGGTTTTTAAGTTCTAGTTTTTCGCTTTCAAATGGTTGAAATAACAAATCGGTAGTTATAGCGGTTTCTTGCTGATCAGATGGCATGGAATAGCAACTCACTTGGTGGGGTATTAAAGAAATGTAGCTCATTCTAGGTTGGCAAGGGTGGATCACCTAGCGTCAAAAATGACAGATTTTCAATCGGTTTTCGTCATAATCTGGGCAACACAGATCAAAAAGCATCCAAACCAAACAAGTTAATTAGAAATGATTAAAGGAATACTTGCAGTTTTGCTTTAGCCAATAAAAACTTACCGATCTAATTGAATAAAAAGAATAAAACACCACAAGCAGTCAGGGGTCACACATGAGCATTATCGTTGAAACCGCATTGGGTTCCCTTAAAGGTATAGAAAGGTCTAACTACCAAGAATTTAGAGGCATACCCTATGCCAAGCCTCCAGTAGAGGAGCGACGTTTTAGGGCCCCAGAAACCCCAGAGCCCTGGGAAGGCGTGCGTAATGCGGATCGTTTTTCGGACTCCTGCCCCCAAGAAGAAGTCTCTGTATTTGGTATTGGTCATACCGGCGAAGACTGTCTCTATCTCAATATTTGGACACCCTCTGCGGATGACAAAAAGCGCCCAGTAATGGTTTGGTTTCACGGCGGTGGCTACCTCACTGGTTCTGGATCACAGTTGATCTACCGTGGTCGCGATATGGCTATCAACGGCGACGTCGTTGTGGTAACCGTAAATTATCGATTAGGTGCGTTGGGTTATTTGCATCTTGAAGGTGTCGTCAGTGAAGACAAAGGGGTTAGCAATAACAATGGATTATTGGACCAAGTAGAAGCTTTGAAATGGGTGCAATCGCATATTGCAAATTTCGGTGGTGATCCAGAACAAGTCACCATCTTCGGAGAATCCGCCGGCGCAATGTCTGTTGCTACCTTACTAGCCTGTCCTTTAGCAAAAGACCTCTATAAGCGGGCAATTCTTCAGAGTGGCTCAGGTGACCATGTACTAACTCGGGCTGATTCCGCTCGCGTCACACAAGCTTTTCTTGAAGCAGCAGAAATCGATGCCGATAACTTAGATAAGCTGTGGGCACTGGATAAGAAACAGATCCTCAAAGCCCAATCGGCGTGTCAAAAAATTCTTATCAATCGCGGTTTACATCGGCAGGAAGTGACCCAAATCGGTATGGCCTTTATGCCATTGGTGGATGGAGAAACTCTTCCACAAGCGCCAATCACCGCACTAGAAGACGGTGTCGCTGCAGATACTCCACTATTAACAGGTTACACCCGAGACGAATGGAATCTGTTCCTCCACACACCCGGTCCGGACGGAGCCTCTCTTGCAAAGACCAAATACAAGGGACTCGATAAAGAAGGCTTGATCAAACTCTGTGAAAGAGGCGTACCAGGCTTGGGGGAAAAAACCGCCAATCTATATTCAAATTATTTACGATCTCTAGATGCCGATGCACGCTGTATTGATATGTACAGTGCCTTTGAGACCGACAAAATGTTCCGGATTCCCAGCATCCGTATCGCCGAAGCGCAAAGCCGCCATGATGGTCAGATCTACTCATTCTGTTTTAATTGGGACCGCGGCGTATTCGGTGCTTGTCATGCGCTAGATATTCCTTTCGTGTTTGGAGGCGTTGACCGCGGCATGGGCCAAATCTTAACGGGTGGTGGAGAGCAAGCTCAAAAACTTAGTGAGAAAGTGCAAAACTGCTGGATAGCCTTTGCTCGCTCCGGAAACCCCGGCACGGATCAAGTGGGTTCCTGGCCAGGCTACGAAACTAACGAACGCCAAACCATGATTTTTGATAGTGAAATTAGGATAGAAAAAGATCCTGGTCGCGAATCCAGAGAACTTTGGGAAGGCATCTTGTAAGTCATCTAGATAGCGAACAACAATAATATAATCTCATGGATTAACAGGTATTTTATTCTCAATATCTCAAACTTTTCGAACATTTAGTATTTCCATAACTCGTATTTCCATAAAAAGGAGCAGTAATTAATGGAACTGATTCAAAACCATTCCGTGATGGAGGCGTTTTTTAAACAATGGCGTTCACCACTGGGAGAAGATTTTGATCGCTATCGAAATCACTGTTATCGAGTGGTTAATCACTGCCAACTACTCACTCAACTTAAAAAAGATGAACTAGAACAAGTGATGATCGCGGCCTGCTTTCATGATGTGGGCATATGGTTAGACAATACATTTGATTACCTAAAACCGAGCCAGGATCGCGCCAACAACTATCTTGTAAGGGAAGGTAAAAGTCACTGGAGCCAGGTTGTTTGCGGCATGATTATGGAACATCATAAGATAACCGCTTACGAAGGTGAGCAAGAAAATATTATTAACGCATTCCGCAAAGCAGATTGGATCGATGTCACCATGGGTAGCCTGAGTTACGGTGCGTCTCGCGGCAAGATTAGTGACATCCGAAAAGCGTTTCCCTACTTAGGTTTTCACACCCGTTTAGTGCAACTATCAGCTAAGAACTTAATACAAAATCCATTCAATCCGTTACCGATGTTCAAGCTATAGAATGCGAAAATCGATAACAAAAAGGCGCATTCAATGCGCCTTTTTCATGCCCGCTTTGTCTAGCAGGAAACAATGCTGGCAATGATTAGATCACGCGAACACTGATTATGCCGTCCACATTGCTGATCTCATCGAGTAAAGCGTGGTCTGGTTCCGACGCTATATCGATCAGGTTATAGGCCACTTCATCGCGGCTTTTATTGAGCATGTCGATAACATTTATATTCCGATCCGCTAATAGGTCTAATACATGGCTCAACATTTTAGGAACGTTTTGGTTGGCAATTGCTAAGCGAAAACCTTCTGTGCGCTCCAAATAGGTGGCTGGGAAATTCACTGAATTGCGGATATTACCGTTTTCCAAGAAATCGATAATTTGATCCGCTGCCATTACGGCACAGTTCTCTTCCGCCTCTTCGGTACTAGCGCCGATGTGGGGCATGAGAATCACGTCGTCCCGCTGAATCAACTGCGGCATTGGGAAATCACAGGCATATTTTCTAATCTGGCCTTTTTCCAGGGCAGTCACCACCGCGTCGACATCGACGATTTCACCGCGAGCAAAATTCACTAAGCAGGAATCTTTCTTAAAGGAAGCTAATAGGTCTGCGTTAACTAAGTTACGAGTAGCCTCCAGAACAGGTAAGTGAAGGGTCACAAAGTCAGCACGAGACACAAGCGCCTGCAAGTTTTCCATTCGCTCTACTTCGCTGGGAAGTCTCCAGGCGGCATCAACAGATAATGCAGGATCGTAGCCAATCACTCGCATACCTAAACGCAGAGCCATTTTGGCTACTAAAGAACCAATAGCACCTAGGCCAATAACACCCAAGGTTTTGCCGTAAATTTCAGATCCTTTAAATTGTTTCTTCTCTTTTTCGAGGAGTTTGTTCATTTCCCCAGCATCGGTAATATCGCTAAGACTTTTTGAATAGTTAATACCGTCGACGATACCTCGGGAACACAACAACAATGCACAAGCCACCAACTCTTTTACCGCATTAGCGTTAGCGCCGGGAGCGTTAAAAACCGGTATACCGCGCTGGGTGCAAGCAGGTACTGGGATATTGTTAACGCCTGCTCCTGCACGGCCAATAGCGCGGACAGAATCCGAGATTTCATCCTCTGCTAACTTGTGACTGCGAAGCAATAGCGCATCTGGTGCACTGATTTCGCTGGCCACCTCATATTTCTCTCTGCTAAATCGCTCAAGGCCACGAACGGCAATGGCATTATAAGTTCTAATTTTGTACATCTTGATCAAGGTCCCGTTGATGTAATAGCTAAACCGGAGAGATCTTTTAACATATTCTGTGTGGCTTCAAAAGCACGGAATCCGGGCCTATCAAAAAGGTTGAATTTCCTGTTTCGCAATAGCGAGGTATTTCCGCTAAAATTCGCTCACCGAGGAAGACGTCGAGCACGTGAGGAAAGCAATCTAAATGAAGCAACAGATCCAGTATGATGTTGGTCAACGTTGGGCCAACACTGCAGAACCCGAATTGGGGATAGGCATTGTCACACAGACCGAAGGCCGCATGGTTACCCTGTATTTCCCGGATTCTGAAGCCACCCGCACCTTCTCGATGCAAAACGCCCCTCTGATTCGAGTTCAATTTCGCAACGGTGAATCTGTTGAAAATTTGGAAGGCCAGCCCTTTGAAGTGATTAGCTCCAAAGAGGAAGGCTACTTAATGTTCTACACGCTGAGTGATGAGAACGGTGAAACTATTACCCTACCCGAAACCCAAGTGGTGGGTAGTAGTGAAAATGCTGGTCCCATAGAGCGTCTGCTTCACGGTCAAACGGATCGCTATAAAACCTTTTCCCTGCGTTACCGAACCTGGAACCACCAGAGTCAATACGTTACCTCACCCATTCATGGTTTGATGGGCCCTCGTGTCGATTTAATTCCTCATCAATACCATATCGCTAAAGAAGTCAGCCAACGCATGGAACCCAGGGTGATGTTGGCTGATGAAGTGGGCTTAGGTAAAACCATCGAAGCTGGTTTAATTACCCACAAGCTGCTTTCGGAAAGACAGATTCATCGAGTTCTCATATTGGTTCCCAATCCACTAGTGAATCAGTGGCTTGTAGAAATGATGCGGCGTTTCAATTTAGCGTTTCGCATTTTTAATCAAGAACAGTGCGAAGCTATTTGCGAAAGCCAAGACACCGACAACCCGTTTGAATCAGAACAGTTGGTGTTGTGTAGCATTTCATTTCTATTAGAAAGTGAACAATGGCGTGAAAAAGCGCTCAGTGCTGATTGGGATTTATTAATCGTTGATGAAGCCCACCACCTAGCTTGGAGCCCAACGGAATCAAGCCCTTCTTATGATCTAGTGGAAAGCTTTTCAAAACAGTCGAAAGGTATGTTGCTGTTAACCGCAACGCCAGAAAAAGAAGGGCATCAAAGTCACTTTGCGCAATTGCATTTACTTGATCCTGCACGCTATCACGATCTAGAAGCCTTCGTTAAGCAACAAGAACAATTTGAAAAAGTCGCAGAAACAGCAGAACGCTTAATGGCACACGAATCTGTCAGTAAAGCAGAAGTCAGCTCATTAAAAGAGTTATTGCCAGACAGCTCGAGTCATGAATTGATCGATGTTATCTCCGGTGAATCTGATGATGCCGAAGACAGTGGCGAACATAAAATCGAGCTAGCCAATCGTTTGTTGGATCGACAAGGCACAGGCAGAGTGCTGTATCGCAACACTCGTGACAATATCACTGACTTCCCCATTCGTGAATTGCATGCTTATCCCCTAGAATTACCGAGCATTTATAATCCTGATGACACGGCGTTAGAAAGCCAACTGTATCCTGAGCAAGGATTTGCCGGTGAGCAATGGATCTTTGAAGATAGTCGCGTGGACTGGGTTCATAGTTTCCTCAAGAACAATCGCGGCAAAAAAGTATTGATCATCTGCCATCATAAAGAAACTGCCATCGCGTTAGAGCAGCACCTCACGCTAAGGGCAGGTGTATTGTGCGCAGCATTCCACGAACACCTGTCTATTATTGAACGAGATCGCGCCGCCGCTTGGTTTGCTGAAGAAGAAACCGGCGCCCAAGCATTAATCTGTTCAGAAATAGGCAGTGAAGGTAGAAACTTCCAATTCTGTCACCACTTAGTGCTCTTTGATTTGCCAATGCCTGTGGACTTATTAGAACAGCGTATTGGCCGCTTGGATCGTATTGGGCAAAAACAAGATATTCAAATTCATGCGCTATATTTCCAAGGCACTCTACAAGAAAAGCTATTCCGCTGGTATCACGAAGGATTAAACGCTTTCGAGAAAACGTCATCCACAAGCAGTGTAGTGTTCAATCACTTGATCTCTGATTTTGAAGCGCTGACGGATAACTTAGACGAGTTTATTAAACAAACCCATGACGAAGCGGAACGGCTTCATGAGAAATTTATACATGGGCGCAATCGCTTATTGGAATTACATTCCCAAGGGGATAAGTCCGTTGAGCCGATCTTAGAGTCGCTAAGAGATTTAGATTACAACGATGATCTTTCCCATTACATGGATCAGTTGTTTTCTCAATATGGCGTGGAAAGTGAAGAACTGTCAGCCATGGTAGAACTGATTCGCCCCGGGACTGACTTGGAAGAACACTTTCCTTATCTAGAGGATGATGGCACCAGCATCACTTATGATCGTGCCACCGCATTGCAACGAGACGAGGTTCAATTCCTTACCTGGGATCACCCAATGGTACAAGCTGCCATGGAAAAAGTGATTACAGGGGAAAAAGGTAAAGCCAGCGTTTGTTTATTAAAAAACAAACAGTTGCCAGAAGGCACTGTGCTAGTTGAGTTGCTTTTCGTTATTCATTGCCCCGCACCGGCTCGCCTTGGATTAAGTGGTTATCTACCACCGCATCCGATCCGCATTTTATTGGACCAGCAAGGCAGAAACTTATCCGAAGCTGTAAAACTAGATGTGCTCGACAAGCAGCTAAAAAATGTGAAGGGCGAGTTAGTAGCAGCGATCATTAAAAACTACCGTCCCCATATTGAAGCTAGTGTTAAAAAAGGCATGCAAACTGCCCAAGAGCAATTTAGCGCTAACCAAAAACAAGCCATGGAGCAATTTCAACAACAACTAACTCAAGAAATTGAGCGCTTAGCAGCCTTAAAAGAACAAAATCCCAATATCGATGAAGCAGAAATAGAATTGCTGGAAAGCAATCGCGAAGAAGGCTTAACCATTCTACAAAACAATGCTCGGGTATCTTTGGATGCAATCCGAGTGATGGTCTCTGTTCAATCGTAGCTGTTGAGTTACAACTATATACTGGAATAATTGAAGCATTATTCATGAGCGCGGCCATCGATATTTTGTTTGAAGACGAGCATATCTTGGTCGTGAATAAACCGCCTTGGGTATTATCTGTTCCTGGGCGGGGCCCCGAAAAGCAAGACTCCATGGCAACCCGCTGCCAAGCTTATTGTGGCGAAATTCATGTGGTGCATCGTTTAGATTGCGCCACATCCGGAGTGATGATCTTTGCTAAAACAAAAGTGGCAGAGAAATTACTGCACCAACAATTTCGCGAACGTGAAACCCAAAAAGTTTATATCGCAGTTGGCGCTGGAAAAGCTTGCCTAGAACAAGGTCAAGTACAACTTCCTCTTATCACCGATTGGCCCAATCGGCCGAAACAAAAAGTCGACAGGGAATCAGGTAAACACTCTATTACTGAATACCAACTCATCGAGCAAAGAGCCGATCGCGCTAGAATGAAGCTCTACCCTATTACAGGACGCTCCCATCAACTTAGAGTCCATATGCTGTACCTCGGTTTACCTATTATTGGTGATAGGCTCTATGCACCAGACAAAATTGCTAGTGCTAGCGATAGAATGTTATTGCACGCCGAGCGATTAGTATTGCATCACCCGCTGAGCGAGGATACGCTGACATTAGAGTCGCCCTGCCCTTTCTAGTCAGTTACTATGCAACAGGATTTATTTACTCAACCCGACGCCGTAGATTCAAAAAATAACTCTGAAGATCCAGTAGAAACCCTTTATTTGGATCCGGAGAGGCTCAGCTTTCTGCAGTTCTACCGGGGTTTTCTCAACCCTGATCGTGCCGCAAGTCTTTTTAAAACATTGCAAAAGGATGTTCCGTGGCGGCAGGATCGCATTCGAATTGCAGGCAAGGAAATACCAATACCTCGGCTACAAGCCTGGTTTGGCAATATCGACGCCCAGTACGGTTACTCAGGAATTGCGCTCACTCCAATTCCCTTCAGTCCAACCCTGTCAGAAATAAAAAACGCTATCGAAGCAACCTGTGGTGATAATTTCAATAGCCTACTTGCTAACTATTATCGCGATGGACAAGACAGTGTCAGCTGGCATGCTGATGATGAAACTGAACTGGGTACAAATCCCGTCATTGCCTCTCTTAGCTTGGGTGAAACTCGACGATTTAGCTTAAAACACAAGCATGACAAATCCTTTGATACCTTGCATCTGGATCTACACCAAGGCGATTTACTCATCATGGCTGGGGAAACCCAACATCATTGGTTACACCAAGTAGCGAAAACCAAGAAAACCAGAGAGCCAAGAATCAATCTCACCTTTCGAAAAATCTATGTAAAATAGCTTCAAATGCGCTATTGAGATCACACCATGAGCAGCAACAATTATGCTAGTGTTGCTGCTGTTGAATATGCCGCCTATGGAACAGCACGAATTGATGAGAATCCACCAATCAAGCCTATTTTTGTGGTTATTGTGCTTGATCTTAAATCTATGGACAGCACCTGGCTGGGCCGAGAGTGATCTTGCAGCAAAGAAAGAGCGCTCGGCTAAAACAGAAAAACTCAATGAAAAACGCATTATGGGCTGGGTGGAAAATGTCTATATCGGTAACAGGCAAACCAAATTAAAAGCCAAGCTCGACACCGGCGCTAAGACTTCCTCCATTCAAGCTAACGACATAGAGCACTTTATTCGCGATCAACAGCCATGGGTTCGGTTTGTGATTAAACGCGATGGCAAGAAAGCCTACATCGACAAAAAGGGTCGATCTCACCCGGAGAAGAAAGCCATCGAGATCACCTTGGAAAGACCACTGCTACGAACCGCCAAGATCAAGCAACATCACAAAAAGAGTGTCGAGCGCCCAGTGGTAACACTAGATATGATACTGGGTGGCAAACACTACCCCGTGGAGTTTACCCTCACCGATCGCCGCAAGTTCATCTACCCCGTGTTGTTAGGCAGACGCTTCTTGCGAAACGTAGCTATTGTAGATCCCAGCAGCACTTTTCTTACCAGCAATACGCAGAGTGATAACGGTCACCACAAAGACGCTGAAATTCCCTCGCAGCAGGCGCCCAAACCCGTTAAACTACGCCCCTAATCCGCTGTCACAATTTTGTCATAAATAGAAAAATAAATTATTGTGAAAGACCTTCAGATCAAAGTCATTGCTGCTCTGCTGGTGATCGCCGCAACTGCCCTGGTGTATCACAAAAACACTGAGCTGGGCCTACCGCTGTTACCCGCAGAAATGAATGATGTATGGACAGTAGAAGCCCGTATATCTTTCCAAGCCAATGGCGGGCCTGCCAAAGCAGAGTTCTACATTCCTCATAAGCCCCCAGGCTTCATTAAGCTTAACGAGGATTTTATTTCCAGTAATTATGGGTTGGCTACGGACTACGACAAGGTAAACCGCAAAGCCCTGTGGGCAGTTCGTAGAGCCTATGAAAAACAAGTGCTCTACTATCGATGCGAAATTGCTTTCGATGAAGCTAGCTACCAATCCAGATTACAACCCATTCCCTCCTACCCTAGCCGGCCTGTTTACGGTGAACCTCATGGCTCAGCCATCGGTGCCGTGCTGGAAGAGGTTCGCGCACATTCAGCAGACACCATTACTTTTACCCGCGAGCTCCTGCTAAAGCTCAACAGTCCGGAACCCGATGAGAACGTTGCCATCATCAACAAAGCCGGTATTGGAAAGGCTGAATGGGTTAGACAGGTTATTAACATACTTGCAGGTGCAAGAATCCCCGCGAGAATCGTTTACATCTTACAACTGCAGGACCGCATAAAGCATGGCACCTTGGTGCCTTGGCTAGAGGTCTACGATGGCAAACATTGGACTGCGTTTAATCCCGTAACAGCAAGCCATGGTTTTACCCCTAACACGTTAGTATGGCGAGTAGGTGATGATCCGCTTGTCACCATCGAAGGTGGTCAACCAGCACAGGTTGAATTTTCCATTGCCCGTCATTCCCGTACCAAAGTTTCCCTAGCTGAACAATGGGCGAAACAAGTCGATTCAAAGGTAATGGCGTTTTCACTGTTCACCCTGCCTGTGCATACCCAAAACGTCTACCGCATTATTTTATTGGTGCCTCTAGGTGCTCTACTAATTGTGGTTCTGAGAAACATCGTGGGCATTCAAACCTTTGGTACCTTTATGCCCATTTTAATCGCACTAGCCTTTAGAGAAACGCAATTACTCTGGGGCGTTACTATGTTTTCGATTCTCGTCGCTATAGGCCTAATGCTGCGACTTTACCTGGAGCGATTAAAACTATTGCTAGTGCCACGATTAGCGGCCGTTTTAACTATCGTTATTCTAATTATTGCTTCCATATCCATTCTAAGTTCGCAGCTCGGTTTAGACCGTGGTTTATCAATCGCGCTTTTCCCTGTAGTGATTTTGGCAATGACCATAGAACGTATGTCGTTAATTTGGGAAGAGCACGGCCCTAGCGAAGCGTTAAACCGAGGTATAGGTAGTTTGATCGCCGCGTGCTTGGGATATCTAGTGCTCAGTAATGAAACCCTGGCCCACTTAGTCTTTGTGTTTCCGGAACTATTGTTAGTAGTGCTAGCCGCTATTTTGTTGTTAGGCAGATATACAGGTTATCGCCTCACTGAGCTGTGGCGCTTTCGTGCGGTCTTATTTTCTAACAAAAATAAGACCAACAATGGGGATGCCCCATGATTTCTCCATGGCGCAAGTTGCGAGAGAAAGGCATCTTGGGTATGAATCAACGCAATGCTGATTTCATTATGCCCTACAATAAACGCTCCCATTACCCGCTCGTTGATGACAAAAGAGCCACCAAAAAAGCGGCATTAAAAGCCAATATCCCAGTACCAGAATTGTATGGCACGATCGAAATTGAACATCAGATAAAGCAGTTTCAACAACTTCTAAAAAATGAAAACGAGTTTGTCATAAAACCTGCCAATGGTAGTGGTGGCAATGGGATTTTAGTCATCGCTGGTAAAAACCCAAATGGCTACTATCGCAAGGCTAATGACGCACTCATTAGCCAAGATGAAATTCAATATCACCTTTCCAACATTTTAAGCGGTATGTATAGCTTGGGTGGGGCTACCGACTCAGCCATTATTGAATACCGTGTTAAGTTTGATAACGCTTTTCAAACTATTAGTTACCGTGGTGTTCCTGATATCCGCACCATCGTTTTTCGAGGACTGCCAATCATGGCAATGTTGCGGTTACCCACACGTGAATCTGATGGCCGTGCTAACTTACACCAAGGAGCAGTCGGTGCAGGTATCGATATTCACTCAGGTAAAACTACATTGGGTGTGTGTCACGACAGCCTTATTGAACACCATCCAGACACCGGCGCAAGGATTCAGGGACTCGCAATTCCCCACTGGCAGCAAATATTGGAAATGGCTGCCAAATGTTATGACATCGCCCAACTGGATTATATGGGGGTTGATATCGTGCTTGATAAAGAACTGGGCCCTTTGATGCTTGAACTTAATGCTAGACCTGGTTTAAATATTCAGCTGTGCAACGATCATGGATTGCTGCCTAGATTACATCAAGTGGAAAACCTGGATTCGATTCCTGCTAAAGCTCAACAAAGGGTCGCCATGAGCCTAGATATTTTTTAATCGCGCATTAGCAAACTTACACAACTGTCAGCCATTTTGCTGCTCATGCTATACTGGCATCTTTGCAGCTCAGACCAAGACAAGTACCAGCTATGACCGAGAATTTAGAACGCCGCAACCGTATTTTAAAAGCTGCCCGTGACATTTTTGCCCAGGAAGGCTTTCGTGATGCTGAAGTAAAAACCATTGCGAAACAGGCTGGGGTTGGCAAAGCCACCATCTATAAGCACTTCGAAAGTAAGGACGATATTCTTCTTAAAATTGTCGAAGAGAACTTTCATGCGCTACGCAATATTGCCCTACAAAACCTAGTCGGTGGCGGGCACCCTTTTGATCGTTTGGAAAAAACCTGTATCTCTATGGCAAAATTCTTATCTGCCAATAAAGCTTTTTCCATGGTGCTGATAAAAGAAGCCGGCGAGTTCATGCCAGAAATCCAGAATCTTCATAAGACCGTGGTGCAAGAAAACGCCCAGTTTGCCGATGCATTCTTCGAAGCCTTGAAAGAGCAAAACTTAATCCCTGACATCCCCAACCAAACTCTCCTAGAGTTACTGATGAATCTGGCAATCGGTACCATTTATGCGTGGACTCTCAACGAAGAGCGGGATCTAGTAGTCGATGTGCAAGAGTTGTTTAATCTGTGGCGCAATCAAATCGCAGCGAGAGAAGCATTAATGACCGGGGAGTAAGCTCTCCCCTGCTTGAACACTCTAAAACGCCGTCACGCAGTTTCGACCTTGTTTTTTGGAGCGATACAAAGCCCTATCCGCTTCGGATACTAACCTTTGAAACTCCTCTCCGTGAATCGGTTTTAAACTTGATACCCCCACACTCACGGTAAGTTCATAGCTTTGCTCTTGATACATAAACGGGCTACTGGCCACCGCTAAGCGAATTTCCTCAGCTAAATAAGTGGCTCCCGACACTTCGGTTTCTGGCAAAATCACCATAAACTCTTCGCCGCCATAGCGGGTCACCAAATCCGATGCTCGTGACACAGAAGCTTCAATAGTGCGAGCCACATGACGCAGACATTCGTCACCGATCAAATGGCCATAGTCATCGTTAAAGCGTTTAAAATAATCAATATCAATGGCAAGCAGCGAGATGGAAGAACTGTTGCGCACCGCCCGCGACCATTCCCTAGCGAGTTTTTCATCAAAAAAGCGACGATTTTTAATGCCAGTTAAACCATCAAGAAAAGATAAAGACTGTAAGCGCTGATTGGCATCCTCTAGCTGCACCAAAGTATCCTGCAAAGTTTTAGTGCGTTCATCTACCGTTCTTTCTAGATCTTCCTTAACGGCTTTCTGCATATTCAACGCATTCTTCTGAGCCAGCATATAAGACTGGCGCTGACTATTAACGCGATCAGTTAGCGCAAACGCAGAAGCCACCGCCCCTAACATTGCCCCTACTTGCATAGCATGCGAGGTCAGTAATGTATGTGGAATCACCCCAAACTTACTGGCTGCATAAGCAACCACACTCACCATAAATAGCAGGTAAGCAACAACAAAAAAACGAGCGGGTCGATAGCCACTATGCCAACGATAAGCCCCCACTGCCACAGAGATTAAACTTACCGGTATTGCTAAAAACGCACTGACTTTTATCGTGTAGGAATAGGGCAAAAATAAAGAAGCAATTGCACAGAGCAGACTGGCATGAAAGAACCAACCCAGCACCATGTATAAACGACGGTGAGACACCTTAAGTTGCATGAAACTACGGGCAAACAAACTGCCAAAGGCCACCAATACTGGCACAAATAAAGACACACTATGCTCTCGCCACCAACCACTAGTGGGCCATAGATACTGATTGCCAAAGCCATTTATCGACACTTCAAATATCATCAAGCTCAACATGAAGCCGGCATAGTATAGAAACACACGGTCCTGCAAGATTAGGAATACAAAGAAATTATAAATGGCCATGACCACCAAAATTCCAAAGTAAAAA
Organism: Pseudomonadales bacterium; assembly: GCA_022361455.1. Taxonomy (GTDB): domain Bacteria; phylum Pseudomonadota; class Gammaproteobacteria; order Pseudomonadales; family Ketobacteraceae. The sequence continues at coordinate 15,107 of JAKSAW010000617.1, forward strand.
CCAAAACCCAACAAGCGCATTTGGTCTGATTGATAAAACACATCTGGCTCCCATATATGCAGTGGCATTTGCATTGAGCCTTCGGTGATGACTTTAAAATAGAGATGATGGGTTTCTTTGGCTGGAACTCGGATTTGATAGATTAAATTGTAGTGATCCACTGGTCGCTGGTCCATAGGATAGCGGTCGCCACTGACCTGCCTGGATACCAATCTTTCATCGCTTGATACTTGATACAAAACGACTTCATCTAATACAGGGTACTGGATTTCAACAAAGCGATTCAGTGGTTGATTGGTTGGGTTATTCACTGTGACCCAAAACCACATGGACCTCAGGCCAAAGCCAAAGTTAGGCACCGGAGCCTCATTAAGTTGCCATTGAATGCCTTGATCGCTACTTGGCAGCAGATCTTCAAGCAACAGGTCAGGTCTTAGAGGACGCGTGTAGCGTATGCCAATGGCAGCATTAACATGATCTTTATCGATCAATAAGGTTGAGTCTGATTCGCCGCTATTGAGATTAGTGTTTGATATGTCAGATGCTATCTCTGAAGCCAACGTAGCACTAGCGATGCTCAAACAAAGCAATGCGGTCATCATGAAGCTGACTAGAGCAAACACTCTCATGGCGTTTGACTCCGCAGGTGAATTCCACGGCCTCAAAAACAGCACTCAGCTACCCTTTCCCAAGCGACTAAACCTTATCAACGACTCGATAACCAATATTTATAAGCTTAGACCAAATAAAATCGATCAATTTGACGTCTATTTTAACACCAGCTACTTTGAGAGTAACAATAACCAACTCAAGTAAGCGTAGTCTGAGTTGCTCTCAGGAGAGATCCAATGATTGAGCAAAGAAAAGAGTCTAGAACTCACCTTCTCTACTATTTGCGCGTTTTCGATCGAAACTCAGATACCCTCTTCGGCCACGTGGTAGACCTGTCTCCCAATGGCATGCTAATTACCAGTCACAAACCTTTGGAAAATCAACGCACCTATAAGCTCGCGGTGGAGGATGTGGGTGTGATGGATCAGTTGGGAACCGTTAATTTTGAAGCGGAATGTCGCTGGTGCAAGACCGACCACAACGTGGATCTTTACGACGCCGGCTTCAGCTTAGTCAATCCTTCCAACCAAGTCCAAACGCTTATTGCAGATTACGTGTAATTTTATAAATCGATAAAGCGCAATCACTTAATTCGGAAACAAAAAAGCCGCTCCCAATCACTTGAGAGCGGCTTTTCTTTGTGAGTTAAAACTCTTCTTACTTACTCTACTTCAAACTCAACTGTTGCACAGTCTGGGTCTTCAACAAGAGCCGCTGAACGAGCACATACAGTCACAGTGTGATCGCCAGAGCGTAAGTTGTAGAGAGTGATCTCATCACGCTGCTTCCACAAACCGAATGGCGCACCGTCTAGAGAGTACTTGAAGGACATAGCACCTTCCTCTGGATTGATACCACCAACGCTGATAACCACTTTATCGCCATCAACAGTTGGAGCACCACCAAAGGAGAAGCTGGCAGCTTGGGCTGTACCCGCTAGGTTAGCAAAAGTAGAAGGCACAGCTGCAGCTGCAGTTGTGCTTACCTTCACTAGGTCTGCAGTAAGACCAATGTAGTCACCATCATTGTCCATCACCCAGATCGAACCAACGTTAACGCCATAGCCTTCAAACGATGGTAGAGGAATGGCACCGATTGCATTCAACACAGGCGGCAATACCACTGGAATGAATTCATCAAACAAGGTTTGAGCTAGCGCTTTATCGAAAGCGATCATGCCGCTTGAATCCAAGTCACGAACAACAACCGTTGGCGTACCGATGATATCGATAGCAATCGCATTGTCGTCTGTAATACCTAGGTCAGCAGTACCACCAATATCGATAGTTGCACCTAAGAACAATTGGAACTCAGTCTCACCCTCAGGGATGATATCGAAGCCTATGAAGAAATCATTGAACGCTAAGCTACCCAGACCAGTTTCAAATGCACTCTTAAGATCAATTGTTGGTGCAGCAGTTGGAGTGATGCGAACACGAACGTTAGCAGCAGAAGGATCAATATCACCGATACCAGGAAGATCAGCTGCAGTCATAGATACGTTTAAGATGCCAGATTCAACCACTGCAGATAGAGCTTGGTTAATGGTGTTTTCGCCAAGAACAACACCAACGTCACGCTCTTCATCTCCAGGAGCAGTGGTTGTTGGCGTTGGCATAGTGCCAGCGTCATCGTAAGCAGAACCCACTTGATTAGGACCATTTGAAGTTAAGGCATAGATGTGGGCACCCAAACCAATGTTCAAACCGTTACTTGGAGAGCTTACAGACTCTGGAGAAACCAATGGCTTGATTTGGTTACCATCGATATCTAACACGATGCTATCAGGGAATGCATTTAAGAATTCACCTAACTTCTCTTCCGCTAGATCTTCAACTTGACCGCGAATAATGATTTCGAATAACCATTCAAACACTTCATAGATAGGGGTTAATAACCAATCAGGGAAGTTGTTGATATCAGAACGGATAGCATCAAGGTCTAAGTCAGTTACATCAACTGCAACACTGACATTGCCACCACTTGCAGATACAGTCGCGTTAGCATTGAAGCCAGCGTGATCTAGGAAGAAGCTACCATCGATCGTGCCAGTACCAAGAGGCCAAATGTAATCAATGAATACGCTAAAATCAGCAACAACGTCGTAAACGTCACCGCTAAGATTTAAGTTACCGTTAGAACCAGTAATATTTAAGCTGATGTTTGCTTCTTCAATAGTGGCATCAGTTACGTTAACTTCATAAGAGTTACCAAGAATACTGTCATCGGCAATTGGGTTAACACCAGAGATTAAGTCACCAAGGCTATCGCTAACTAAAAGGCTTTCAATTTCTGCTACTGCGAAGTCCAAACCAGAACGAGCAACACGCAAATTCATTGCGTTGCTAATGGCTACGTCTGGGCGTGCGAAGTTTTGTGTACGCACATAACCGTTGGTGTCGGTTGAAACAAACTCAACGAAGTCACCGTTGGCAACAGAAACGCTAAAGGTGTTGTCTTCGCCCAAGCTAACGTTAGATCCGTTAACTGTGACTGATTGAACTCCAGAAGGATCTTCAACGTAACCGCTAATACCAATGCTGCCACCTTCAGTCACATTAAGAATGTGAACCACTGGGCCAGATTGATCGTATACAAAGAAACGAGTTGGAGTACTTGGATTAACAACTTTAAGTGCGTTCTTACCGTCTACCAAGTAACTTGCAATGCTGCTGCCGTTAGCAGTAGCGCCAGCATCGGTTACAGAAAACTGTGAGGTAATATCTTGACCATTTAAAGTGATTTCCAAAGCGTCTGGAAGACCGCTTGGGAATGTGAGAACAACATCAGGTGCAGTGACGTGAACCGAATCTGCCTCTGGTTGCTCGATGGTAACGGTTTTACACGCCGTCAAAAACAAAGCTACAAAAGCTAAAGCAATAACCCGACTAAACTCAAGTCGCATTGGTTTTCCTCCCTAGAAAGCATAAAAGCTCAGATTGTTTTGCCAAAAAAAGATGGCTTAAGTTTTTTTTGTGTTGTGATCGTTGGCCGTACTACAAATCCGCCCAGTTATTATTATTTCGCAAAGTCCGTATCGCGACTCCGCCCAGATAGGGTCTCGAGTATTGGTCTACGAATCAATACCGTCATACTACTTAGTCCTTTATGAGGTAATTGAGTCAATGTTCACCCGAGACTCAAAAGACTAAAAAACAGTAAGGTTCGAAAATGTTCGCAACCGCGAATTCTGGCTTTCTGAACACGGGGCCAATAGTATTGAGTCACTTGTCAATAATCAATATGAAGTAACTAGATATCCCCAACTTTACGCAAAACATCACAGTTCGTTACAAAACATAATTAGGAACGTTCGTTTACTTTCTTTTTTCTTATTTAGTTATTAAAAAAAGTCGGCCTTAAATGCCTGAAAACTTGGGGAGTTTTTATAGATTGGTTAAACTCTCTTGCCATACAACTCAGTCTTTTCTCTACTGCCTAGTTACATTTGGAAATTCAATCTAAGTCACACTTATGCGTATAGTATTAGCGCCGATGGAAGGCGTTGTTGATCATATTGTGCGGGACCTCTTAACCCAAATAGGTGGCATCGATCAGTGCGTTACCGAATTCGTTCGCGTCAGCGATCAGCTACTACCGCCTCGCGTTTTTTATCGACTGTGTCCCGAGCTTCACCATGAAGGTAAAACGCCAAATGGAGTTCCCGTTGCGTTGCAACTTTTGGGAGGCAAAGCAAACCCAATGGCAGAGAACGCGGCAAGAGCAGCAGAGCTTGGCGCACCCTCCATCGATATTAATTTCGGCTGCCCTGCTAAAACGGTAAATCGTCACGACGGAGGTGCGAGCCTGTTGCGCGAGCCAAAACGTCTATACGAAATTACTCATGCTATTCGCCAGGCTGTTCCCGACACCACGCCAGTCACGGCAAAGATCAGACTTGGCTTTGAGGATAAAACCCTAGCGATTGAAAATGCCCAGGCTTTGGAAGAAGCCGGCGCAAAAGAAATAACCGTTCATGGCAGAACTAAAATGGATGGCTACAAGCCACCCGCCTATTGGGATTGGATTGGCAAGATAAGAGAAAACCTAAAGATTAACGTGATTGCTAATGGCGAGATTTGGTCGATCGCGAACTACCAGCAATGTCGAAAAGAAAGCGGTAGCCAAGATGTCATGATCGGACGAGGCATTATACGTTATCCAGATTTAGCATTGCGTATTAAAAACTATCAACTAAACCAAGCGTCTGAGCCAGCCATAGATGTTTTCGATGTACTACTAAGGTTCTTCCATTCCTCACAACAACAAAACAAATCGAAGCGATATTTGTGTGATCGTACAAAACAATGGACCAGTTTGTTAGGAATTGGTCACCCCGCCGCCATGGAACTGTTCCACACCATCAAGCGCGAAATTGATGCTGAGGTGATTTACCGGCACTTATTAAACGCTAAGTCTAGGGTGCAAGATAGCGATCGGATGGCCACCTAATTGGCTGATGCCCTATTCAAAAGGCCTACCCCCAAAGTAATCACTGACTTCAAAAAAATTTACCCACAGAATTGGAGACAAAACAGGCAGTTATGTATCATGCCTGTGCATAGTCACAAATTTGTCAAACAATATTTTGAGCTTATTCACACCGAATTTATTAGGGCATAAATTACCCGTCAAAATTAGGTCATATTTTTTAATTACCTCTTGAGCTTTTTTAACTTATTGTTTTTATTATACTTTTTATCTTTAGATTACTTTTTAAACAATCTGTTGAGAGGGCAGTATTTTCAGGCTTAGGGACACTTTTAACAAGCTTACTCACAAAGTTATCCACAGGAATTGTGGAAAACTAATTTTCTGGACAAGTTAATAATTTCTGCTACAAAATCCGTTTAGTTTTTAAACGTTGGTCGATTTTATAACCATCCTGGGCTAATAGTTTGATAAAGCATTTCTTGCTTTACCCGCCCATTTGGCTGAGTTAGAGTTGGCGGCGTTTTCAGGATTGAGTTCAGCTGGAGTTGCCGCCTAAATGTCAGATATTAAGTCCTATATTGGTTTTCCTACCTCAGATAATTTGAAGAGCCACATCAACAACTTTCTTGAGGCCGCTGAAGCGGGAGACCGGAAAACTGGCGAGCGATTTGTTGCGCTCATCGATGTTCTGACCCAAGAGGTAATCGATGCACTATTACTACAAACCATCGAAATTGCCCAACTTAATTCAGTGAGCATTAAAATCATCAACGTATGCGCAAGCACAGCTAATAAAGTTTCTGGCGCATTAACCTCAAAGATCTATCGCAAAGCTCCCATTAAAGAACTACAGGGAGTGGCCAATGTCTGGGAAGCTTTTCTCAAGAATACTGAAAAAGACAACTCCGGTGACTGGTATATTTTGACGCAAATAGACGAAAACTTTGCCGCCGAGATCGATGCCATACTGGCTGAAAAAGGTGATTCGCCAGAATACGATCCTAAAGATCGTGAATACGCTATCAGTATTTACGACCGCTTAATGGACCTCATCATTCAGCAGTTTTTCTTGGAAGCTTCAAACCAAGTAAAAATGGGTGCCATTACAAACAAAATGCTCAACGTCGGCGTCGATAGCGTCAAGGGTGCGATCCATGCAGTGCTGCATAAAGTAGTGAAGCGTCTTGAGCCTTTACCACTGGGCCGCTATGTAGAACATACGACTCAGTTTTATATCAAACTAGACCACTAGGCCCGTAGACCTTCGGTCTTTAACTCTTCGCCTTACAAAGAGTTTGCTACTGGAATCGGCGGCAGACTCTTTATAATTGCCTTACCGTACTGACGCCTCATTAAACGGCGATCCAGAATCGAAATCGTTCCGGTATCATATTCAGTGCGAATTAAGCGACCCACGGCTTGCTTTAGTTTAATCGCAGCATCAGGTACCGCAATTTGCATAAACGGATTACCACCCTTTCCTTTTATCCATTCCGCTAACGTCGCATCCACAGGTTCTTCAGGAACCGAGAAAGGTAGCTTGGCAATAATCACGTGATCGCAATATTCGCCCGGCAGGTCGATCCCTTCGGCAAAACTAGCTAAGCCAAAAATAATACTGGGCAGGCCTTCGTCCACTCGCTCTTTATGTAAGCGAATGACTTCGCTCTTGCCGTAAGAGCCCTGCGCAAAAACCCGCTCGGCAAAATCCGCCGGCAATAATGCCAAAGCGTCTTCCAGTTGTCGCTTTGAGGTGAACAACACCAAAATGGCACCTGACATACCTGCCTTTAATAGATAATCCACAAGATAATGCGTGTGACGATATGTGTCGGAAGGATCGAAATCCATATTCGGCACAATAATTCTCGCCACGTTAGGATAGTCAAAGGGACTAGGCACACTATGAAAACCCGAGGCATCAGGCACACCCGAGCGCATTTTAAAGCGATCAAAACTACCCACTGCCATCATGGTGGCGGAGGTAACAACAGCAGCAAAACAGCGATTCCACAAATAGCGCGACAGTACTTCATTCGCCAAGATGGGACTCGCTGATAATTCCACATCGATGCCCTGGGTGGTCTCATTAAAATTAAGCCAGCGAGCCACTGGTTTTTTGGGATCATGTTGCTGAGAAAAGCTCATCCATAAATCCACCACATGGCCAGACCTTGCAGTGTAGGTTCCTACTAATGGGTACCAAGATTCAGCTTCATCGCGGGAAACATCCACATGCTTGCCTTCAAGAACTTCGTTCATCCAAATAGAAACGTCTTCTATATAGTTATAAAGTTCTTGAGATAGTTTATAGAGTTCCTGGCCCTGGACTTGCAACTCGTCGGGTATATCGCCTTCTGGGAATCGATACACGATGCGACCACTTTCATTCACCGCATTCTCATCATCATTAGCCAATGGGGTTAACGTTGATAACACCATGCTTAGCTGCTCTTTCATTTCATCCGCCACTTCATCCACTTTTTCAGCGGTGTGGGCCAATGAAGGCGTAGCAGGAAACGCTTCCACCAAGGAATTAAAGACTTTCTTTAATTCCTCTAACCAAGCTTGAGTACCCTTAACATGGCCAGAGGCAGAAAAATGCTTAAGAGCCTTATCAGGTAAATGATGGCCTTCATCAAAAATATAAATGGTATCTTCAGGTGCAGGTAGCACCACGCCGCCGCCAAGCGCTAAATCAGCCAACACCAAATCATGGTTGGCCACCACAACTTCGGTGCGATGCATATCATTACGTGCTTCGTAGAACATACACTCATCATAATGGGCGCAGTTTCTGCCGGTGCATCGATGCTGATCAGTTGTGACTCGGTACCAATCTTCATCGCGAATTTCTTCCGGCCATTGGTCACGATCGCCATGCCATTCTTCCTGCTTGACTGCCTGGTCCATTGCCCGATAAAGCTCTGATGCTTTTTGATCAACAGTCACGGCGCTCACTTCTTCCCATAGCGCCATATTAGGATCAGCTTCCCCACCTGCGGACATTAAACGGTCTAACTGAGAGAGACATAAGTAACGACCACGTCCTTTTGCTAATTGATAGCTAAATCGCAGCGGCGAATTCATTAATAAATCAGGGATATCTTTACTAACTATTTGATCTTGTAAAGCCACGGTAGCGGTAGATACCACCACCTTCTTTTTTAATGCCTGTGCAATGGGGATCACGGACACCAAATAAGCTACAGTTTTGCCCGTACCGGTACCCGCCTCAACCACACAGATGTGATTATCACTAGTGCGCTTGCCTTCAGCATCCATTTCTATCTGCGAAATACCTTTCGCCACTTCAGCAATCATTAAGCGCTGCCCATAACGGGGTTTAAGGGATTTACTCTTTAAAAAGTGGGAATAAGTTGACTGTATCTTTAGTTTAATATCGTCTGAAAGCATTGAGACTTCACTGTAAGGAACCTTGGTTCAAATTATGACCTTAATTAATCTTATATAGAACGCTTAGTTCGCAAAAAAATGGGCTAACCAATTGATTGATACAAGAAATAATATTTTAACCTTATAAAATCCCTGTCCGGCTGAGCACCGCACCTGAACAGAGCATGATATCGAGAGGCTCTATACAATTGAAATGGATTTGTACCTGAGTGTAATAAAAATCTTTCAATTTGTTGCCATTATCTTGCGTCATTTACGCCGTTTCTGTACCGTTAGGCGCTCAAAAACAATGACGATACCAAAATAAAAAAATACCATAACAGGGAGTTCCTCTTATGAGATCCATTCTCCGCAGCGCTTTTAAACGCGGGCTAATTTTGTTCACAGCCCTCACAGGCTTGTTGCTCGCAGGCTGTAGTAATGTTGTCTATAAGGTCACGGGCGACACCATGATCAGCTTCGGGGAAGACAAAATGATTCCCTACCTGCTTACCACTGACGACACTCGTATCGGTTGTGTCGCGGGTGAAGCACTTACTCCCTTAATGCTATCTTTCGGAACAGTGACAGAGCCACCCGATGATCTTGCGGTTCTTATCCATATGGTTGGCGGCGGTTGTGCTAGCCAAAGAGCTACTGAGATTGAATTAGATTCTGCACGTTACACCAAAGAAAGACGCGTAGAAGAAGCGCAAGATGCACGCATTAGATCAAAGCGTTGGCACGGTGTTGCAGCGCAGCGCTACTACAAAGGTTATCAGGCGCTGGTTCGTTCCATGGGTGATATCGGCGGTGAATGCCCACAGTTCCCTAACGAGCAAGCACAACTCGTTTGGATTTTAGGTACCGCTGTTAGCTTGCAGGCTGTGATGGCGGATGGCATGGGTGGTAACACCGTTGGTGTACCAAAAGACATAGCGCCTAAAGCAGAAAGAGCTGCAACTTGTTTAGATACTCCTCGTGGCAACCAACGTTGGTGGGGTCTGCCAAAAGCAATCCGAGCAATTCTATGGACAGTTGTACCTGGCTTAGGCCCTGAAGGTTCCGATCCTTGGAAAGAAATGGATAAGGCGATGAAGATTGGTGAGCACGAAGGTGTACGTATGTCTTTCGCTTTAACTGCGCTAGCCGCTTTCAATGACAGCAATATTGAATTAACTAAAGACGTAATTCGTCAATACGCTAAGTCAGCAGAGCGCGTTGCTGGCAGCCGTGAATATCGCCTAGTAGATATTATGGCGAACGATTTAATTTATGCGATGTCTGATAAATTATGGACAGATGCAGTCGGTCACAGAACACCTGTTAATAAATTAGGTACATTCTGGGACGATAAGAAAGAAGTGATTGACGTCGATGTGGATATCGACGATCTCTTCTAGATCTTTTTTAAAACTAAAACAGCCTCACGTTTCGGGATGAAATTATGAAGTCAATCATCAAAAAAATATTAGCGCCAGTTGCAGCGGGCGCGATCGCAATATCTTCCACCTCTGCCATGGCAGCAAGTGATTTAGAAAAGAAAACCTTTTGTGTATTCGACATTATTGGTAGCCAAGGTCCTATCTTCGATATCATGAAAGACTACAAACTTGCCGCCCTTAACTGGGGTGTTGAGCTTGACATGAAAGCCTACACCGATGAGAAAATCGCTGCGGAAGATTTTAAAGCCGGTAAATGTAATGTTGTCGCTTTATCTGGTCTTCGTGGCCGCGCGTTCAACAGCTTTACCGGTACACTTGACTCCATCGGTTCCATTCCGACAGACAAGCACATGCAGGTGGTTCTTAAAAAACTCGCCTCACCTAAGCTTGGTAAATACATGATCAACGGTGAATACGAAGTTGCAGGTATTGCTCCTGGTGGTGCTGCTTTCTTGTTCACCAAAGACCGCTCAATCGACACCGTTGGTGAGCTGTCTGGTAAAAAGATTGCCGTTTTGGAATTCGATAAGTCACAGTCGGTAATGGTTGAATCCATTGGTGCCTCGCCAGTTAGCGTTAGCATTGCCAACGTTGGCCCTATGTTTAACAACGGTTCAGTGGACATTATTGCTGCCCCTGCCATCGCCTATGAAGCTTTAGAACTTTATAAAGGCCTTGGCGAAAATGGCGCTATTGTTAATTTCTCTTTGGCTCAGCTAACACTACAAGTGATTATCCGCCACGCTGATTTGCCTGAAGGTTACGGCCAAAAGTCTCGTGAGTATATTTGGGGCCAGTATGATCGCGCTCAAGATCTTATCGATGTGAACACCAAAGCCATTAAACCTGGCTACTGGTTAGACCTGCCAGAGGCAGACAAAGTGGGTTACCAAGAAATGTTCCGTCAATCCCGTATAAAACTTCGGGAAATGGGAATCTACGATGGCAAAATGTTGAAATTCCTTTCCAAAGTACGCTGCGCAATGGATGCTAGCCTTGCAGAATGTACCGCTAAAGATAAGGAATAACATCGCAGTTAACTATATTAACAAACCATAAAAAAGCAGGCCCTGGCCTGCTTTTTTTATAACAATATTAATGTAGAACAACTAGCATCCAACACGGCAACACACATATAATTGCATCCTTATTTTGTATGGCCCTGGATTTAGCGGCATACTAACTTACTTAGGCAACGCTTTGTTGCCTGCAATTTTGACTCGGGATAACACAGTCGCAAATAAAAATACTCGCTGCGCTGTGGTTAAACAAATAACAACTAGGTGGATGATTATGTTACCTAAGCGGTCGCTCAGAGAATGGATTTCCTCACTTCCGGTTCTGCTTCTCCTTCTTATGTCGATATTCCTCGGTACCTCCGAAATGGGATATTCGCAATTACTCAAACTCGGTGAGTACTTATGGAAGGACTATTATATTCTTCGCGGAGACATACCCACCCCCACCTGTAATCCCAACCCAGACATAGAAACCGAGCTTCAAAAGCTACTCGCCGAGAAAGCTAACGAAGAAGATGAATTCGGTGGACTTTTCGGTGAGCCTGAAGACAACACCGATGCCCTAAGAGAATCTCTACAGAAGCAAGCAATGCTTTGTGCAGAAAAACATAGCATTGCAGAACAAAACCAGGCACGGGTGACTGATGAAGTTCGCATGTTCCGTCAGATTGATTATTTCCTTTTAAAGGTTTCGGAATTTGGTCGTGAAAACCAACGCATGTTCTTGGGACTAATGCTGTTCTTCTGTGCATTTACCACCACGCTCACCAAACATCACATCGGTCTACGTTTAATGACCACGCAGTTGGATTACCGCGTTGGTTCTGTCGCCATGACCATCGCTAATGCTTGTGTCACCTACTCCGCTTACTGGTTCCTGAAAAACGGCTATGCCTCTGGAACCGAAATGCTACATCCTGAAATTCGTTGGTTATATTTAATCGGTTTTGGTTCTTTGACTGCTCTTACTGCGGTTCAATGCTTTATTAAACCCAAAGATCTAGAACCGGGTGGCACCATCGGTAAGGCGCTTTTGTCAGTGCCTCTATACGCCTACATGGCCTTTATCTCTACTAATTTCTACATCATCCAAGAAAGCAATCCACAAGGCATGGTGCTGTTCATTGATAAGATCATGGATGCAGCCGATATGTTTATCAAGATTGGCTTGTACATTTGGATTGGTATGCTGTTAAAGCAAACCTATATTGGCGAGTTGGTTTTCCGCGTATTCAAACCATGGCGCTTACCACCAGAAATGCTGGCCTTTGTTGCCGTTGTGCTAATGGCCGTTCCCACCGCCTACACCGGTGCTTCTGGTATTATCGTTATCGCAATGGGTGCGGTGGTTTATAACGAACTACGTCGCGCCGGCTCTCGTAGGCAACTAGCATTGGCAGCTACTGCCATGACCGGTAGTTTAGGTGTTGTACTACGCCCCTGCTTGCTCGTTGTAATTATCGCAGCATTGAACAAAGAAGTTACTACTGATCAGTTATTTGGTTGGGGTGTTAAGATTTTCATTCTGTCGTCTTTCTTGTTTTTCGTTATTTCGTTAATAGGCAAAGAATCAAAGCTCTCCATCGCGCCGGTTAATGAAGCATTGAAACCGAGTCTCAGCAATTTCCAACCGCTTATCCCCTACGCGGTCGTATTTATTGCAGTAGCCTTTATCTACGGTTTGGTATTCGATGCTTACCTTGATGAGTTCTCAGCACCAACCATTCTGCCAGTTATTATTCTTGCCTTGCTGATCTATGAAAAACTAATTGGTAAGCCACACCTTAAAAACTATCACGATCCAAGTGCAGCCGATGATCGGGAAATTAAAGTAGAACCTGCGATTAGAAAAGCCACTACAGATACGACTGGACACATTGGTGCTCTACTAACTGTTATGGCTTTAGGTATTACCGTAGGTGGTGTTATTGAAGATTCCGGTGTTGTATCCAACCTTGCTGATCAAGGCGCTTTGTTCTCTAGCCAATGGACGACCATGGCATTCTTATGTTTAGCACTGGTACTGATCGGTATGTCCATGGACGCATTTGCAGCCGTGATCTTGGTATCAGGCTCCATTGCTCAGCTTGCATACCAACAAGGTATCGATCCACTACATTTCTGGATGTTGGTACTAGTGGCCTTCGAACTGGGGTACTTAACACCACCGGTTGCCATCAACCATCTGTTAACACGACAGGTGGTTGGCGAAGAAGAGTTCGAAAAATCTGTCCAAGAAACACAAGGCAAGAGTTTCTGGCGTCGACATGAGCGGCTATTGTTGCCGCTAGCGGTAATGTTCACCGCTATGTTGATCGTGGCCTTTACGCCGCTGATCTATAATAGTTGACGTAGTTGCTTTAAGTTACATTGCTACTAAAAACGGCGCTTTATCAGCGCCGTTTTTTATTTTGCACTAACATTAAGGCCAGCTTTACAAACAGTGCGCTGACCGGAATTGTCAGCTTGTTAACTATTTTCGCTATTGACCACAAGTCAGTTATTCAGCAAACTGAACAGCGTTTAGGGTTATTGCTAGGAGTGTACATGGGCGGACTTATCGACGAACTCGTGGATTTATTAAACCTTGAGACTATCGAACACAATTTATTCCGAGGCCAAAGCCAAGATATAGGTGGTCGTAGTGTTTTCGGTGGACAAGTGGTTAGCCAGGCCTTAGTAGCCGCCACAAGAACGTTAGAAGATGATCGTCATACGCACTCATTGCATGCTTATTTTCTCCGTCCAGGAGACATGAAAGCGCCCATTGTTTATGAAGTAGATCGCATTCGCGATGGCGGTAGCTTCACCACTCGCCGAGTTGTCGCTATTCAACATGGTGAAGCAATTTTCAGCATGTCCTGTTCTTTTCAAACTTTGGAAGAAGGTCTAGAGCATCAAGCAGTAGAAATGTTAGATGTACCGCATCCGGAAGAGGTTGAGCCAGAAAGCGAAATTAGAAAACGACTCGCACCAAAGATACCTGAACGTTTTCGTGAATCTTTTACTCAAGAAAGGCCTATTGAAATTCGACCTATTGATCCCGTGAATTTCTTTCAGCCCGAAAAGAAACCACCAAGAAAACAAGTGTGGTTCAAAACTAACGGCCAGTTAAACGACTCGTTACCACTCCATCAAGCGCTTATGGCCTATGCTTCTGATTTTGGTTTGTTGGGCACCGGCATGATGCCCCATGGTTTGTCTTTTGTGGATCCCCAAGTACAAGCAGCAAGCTTGGACCACGCTATTTGGTTCCACCATCCATTTCGAGCGGATGAGTGGTTACTTTATGATATGGAAAGCCCAAGTGCTTCCAATGCGCGCAGTTTTAATCGTGGGCTTATCTATAATCGTGAAGGTCAATTAGTTGCTTCGGTAGTTCAAGAAGGGTTGATGCGGGTACGCAGGAAATAGCGCGCAAGCAACTCAAGCAATTAGAGTCAAAACAAACTCATTTGCTGATTTAGTATTTCTTCGAAAGAAGTTCCTAATTCCGTCAATAAGCCATCCACAGCAGGAGCGATCTGTCGCTCTAAATAATGCTCATAATCAATAGCCGAGGGACAATGCTCCCTTGGCTCCGGTCCGTTCACAGTAATAATATATTCAATCCAACCGCCTCTTTGGTATTTCTCTGAAAAACCTTCAGCTTTCAGAAACTCATCAGCTTTGCGGGCGGCCTGCACGTGTGGTGGGATATTTTTTTGATAATCGCTTAATAATCTGCGTAAGCGCTTGCGGTAAAATAATTGATCATCTAACTCACCATTAATCACCTGCCGATGAATGGTCTTTAAATATTGCTCGACAGGTTCACCATGAAAACATAACCAATAGACCTGATATTGCACATCCCTTGCTAAGTGAGTCCAATCAGTACGCACATTCTCCAATCCTTTAAAAACAAGCTCTTCTTTTTCACCACGATCTATTAAGCCGGCATAACGTTTCTTACTACCCGTATCAGAGCCACGCATCTTCGGCATGTGAAAGCGGCGGTAATGGGTTTCGTATTCAAGCTCTAGATAGCTTTCTAATCCATAGCGAGCTTTTAAAGCATTGGTCCACCATTCATTGAGATACTCTGCTAGTTCATTACCCATCTTGTCTGCTTGATCGAGTGTGAAGCGCCCTTTTAACCACACGAACACAGAATCCGTATCACCATATATAACTTGATAGCCTTTCTGCTCAATAAGCTCGCGACTTTGCTGCATAATATCGTGGCCACGCAAAGTAATGGAGCTAGACAAACGAGGATCAAAGAAACGGCACAAGGGAGTACCCAACACACCGTAGAAGGAGTTCATAATAATCTTAATAGCTTGAGATAGGGGCTGATCTTTTTGTGCTTTAGCTTTATCCCTTGCTTGCCATAAGTCCTGGATAATACCTGGAAGCAAATGTTGCTGCTTACTAAAAATCGCCTGATTAAAACCAGGAATCCATTCGCTGCTTGCGAACACTGTAGCTTGATTAGGTCTGCCTGTTATCTGTGGCTCGTCTGGCTCAAAATCTCCCTGATTGTGAAGGCTGTAGATTAGCGACAGTGGGTCAATACAAAAAGTACGAATGATACTTGGATATAGGCTTTTAAAATCCAGCACCAGCACATGTTCATACAACCCAGGCATAGAATCCATCACATAGCCACCGGGAGCAGTGATGTCACTATGAAGCATCCCCACATTAGGCGCTATATAACCCTTTCGATGTAAGCGCGGTAAATATAGGTTCTCAAAAGCAGCAACTGAGCCACCGGTTTTATCCAACGGCAAACCTGTTAGGCGAGCACGCTCACGTACAAACCGCATCAAATGAGCGGCCTCAAAAATATCTAATACTAAACGACAATCCTCTAAGTTATAGCGTGCTAAGGCTAAGGGGTCCTCGCGGAACAAACGCATAATCTCATCGCCGCGATTATCCACATGATCAATCAATTTACCCCGCCCTAATAACTGACGAGATACATTTTCCAAAGAAAAACTTTCAAAGTTGTAGGTGGCTGCCTTTAGAGTGTCGATACCATCCAGAACCACACGACCAGGAATTGTAATGAAATAATGTTCAGTGTCGGTGTTAGCTTTGCGCCAATCTACCTTAGATTGATTTCGTCCGATTGAAAAAGTTAAACGATATTGATCATACTTTTTCTGCAAAAAACGAAAGTCAAAATTAACCACACTCCAGCCAATAAAGATATCCGGATCGTTCTGTTTCACCCATTCATTAAAGGCTAATAGTAAATCCTTTTCGTTAGCAAAAAGCTCAACGATAAAGTCATCTTGTTTATCAGGCACAACCTTACCCGCCGGTGGCGTGACCATCATTACTATGGCATCTGATTCACCATATAATGCAATAGAGTAAAGGTGCTTACCGTCGTAGGACGTTTCTATATCTAGAGAAATAACCTTTAAATGGGGCCAGAAATCAGCTTTCTTAAGTAGCGGATTAATATACTGCTTACCAGCTTGCACCGGTTCATCGGATTCAATCCAAAGCCCACCAGTAATAAAACGCTCCATCAAAAAGCGCTCTGCTGGGCGAATATCCCCCTCCTGTAGTTGAATACCCTTCTCTTCCAACATAGCTTTAGTATTCAACATCGTTCTTTGCGACTTAAAATATAAGCCGTGAACAGGCTCACCAGAAAAAGCCTTGAGTTTCAGAGGTGCTTCACGAAGCTGTGGACCAAAATTTAGATAGGGACGAGCCTTTTCCAAATCAGAAGCCGCGATAAAACTCACCGACTCCTGGGCAGTCATAGAAAGCAATACCGCCACTGTCTCGGTTTTTAACCAAAAATCTAACTGCACGCCATCGGCCTTATCATACCAATGGCGCGTTAGTACCAAGGCGTTAAAACCCATATTCGTAAAACCGGAAACAATCAGTCCAAATCAAACTCGGCCCATACAGGTGCGTGATCTGATGGTTTTTCAAGACCACGAATGTCATAAGCAATTCCAGTAGCAGTCAGTGCATCTAATAATGGTTGCGTAGCTAGCACTAGATCGATCCTCAAACCTCGCTTGGGTTCGCGATCAAAACCTTTACTGCGATAATCGAACCAGCTGAATAGGCTATCTTCATCGGGGTATTGTTCACGAAATGTGTCAAACAATCCCCATCTCATTAATCGGTCCATCCACTCCCGCTCTTCAGGCAAGAAGCTACATTTGCCAGTCCGCAACCAACGCTTTCGATTGTCTTCGCCAATTCCAATATCTAGATCGACACGCGAAATATTCAAATCTCCCATCACAATCAGATAATCTTGCGGGGTAAATTGCTCTTCCAGCAGAGACTGAAGGTCTTCATAGAATTTGGCTTTATTGGGAAATTTAGTAGGATGATCGCGACTTTCCCCCTGAGGGAAATAACCATTAATCACCGTGAGCGTTTTGCCGTTAGCTAGCTCAAACTGGCCACTGATCAGTCGCTTTTGAGCATCTTCATCGTCATGGGCAAAACCTTTGAAAACCGCTGCTGGCGTAGCCTTTGACATAAGAGCAACACCATAATGACTCTTCTGCCCATGATAGTTCACCGCATAACCTAAGCCCTCAACATCTGCCACAGGAAAGAGATCATCCTGCACCTTGGTCTCCTGTAAACCGATAATATCTGGTTGATAATCGTTCACTAAGGTTTCTAATTGATGTTGTCTGGCGCGAATACCATTCACGTTGAAAGAAACTACCTTCATTTGGCCCCCATTAAGTTAATGAAACTGCACTATTTTACCCATTGCGGCTTAAAAGTCCTGTGTTAAGCTTACTCTCATTAGAATAAGACCAATACCTCAG
>JAKSAW010000618.1 GCA_022361455.1 Pseudomonadales bacterium
TTAGCATGGCTAAAAGAATGGCTAAAAGTGAATTTTGCATCAAACAAAGGCACATTTTCGGACAAATCGCGTAATTAAACAGCTTTTTTGTTTTTCACGCATGCGCACAAGCCAAAATTTTGACTGTTATTTGCGAATCTTTTTCGATCTTTCTCTATCGTGCTCTTTTTTTCTTTGCCTTTCTTCTATATTAGCAGTTTTTTGCTCACTTTATCGTCTTATTTTTTTGTATAGAATTATGGCTAGCCATCGTTTTAGGAAAGGAAAATATTCAATCTTCAAAAAGTAGCAGATAAACCGCCACACTGGAAGTGGATTTTTCCTCGATATGGTCCCTATTCTGTGAGAGTAACGTTGTTATCATTAGTTAGAATATCCAAAACGAGATATCGCTGGAAACGTTTTGTGACGTTGTTGCTTACAAATTTATTAACTTATATAAACTGAAATAAAAGCTAAATTGGTGTAGGAAGGAAAACATGAATGATTATGCATCGTTCTATATGGGGTGATAACGACCAAAGCAGTCGTTGAAGGTTTAAGGCCATCGGGATCACAATGCTAGAGGAACATGTTTAGAGCTATTGTAGCTTGTAACTTCGTTTTCTACAACAAGTACCCCTACCAAGAGTCAATAAGGCAGAAATAAGAGCGGGGGGCCGGGGGGGGGGGGGGTGGCTGGACTCAAGGGAAATCTTGAAAGAGCTGTACCACCAAGTCCTTCAAACCTCGACACTCTTTAAGATTCTGACATTGATTTATTTGTTTTACATGAAGAATCAAATAGTTTTTCAAACTAATATCACGGAAATAAATACTATGGAAAAAAATTATTGGTATTGCAAAGGTAAACTGCTCATCTCTAGCCCTCACAGTCTTTTTAAGGCTTCCAGCCCAAAAAGACACTGTTCACGATGCTTTTAAGCAAATTTACTGTTAAAATAATAAAATAAATAAATAGAATTTTACTACTAAAATAGTAAAATTCTACAACCTGTTTAATACCCAAGACCTTCTGTTCAGCAGCGCATACCTGACCAGCATAAGCCAAATAAGGGAGTGCCTTCCTCCCCCACCTTGAAACGTGTTCCACTCTTCAGTCTACAGCTTGTTTTAGAACAAA
>JAKSAW010000823.1 GCA_022361455.1 Pseudomonadales bacterium
CTGGGAATAATAAAGCTGGTACCCACCATCAAGGTTTCGTTGAGCTCCCCAATGCCGTACTGACCGAAACCGGGAGAGTTGATGGGGCTTATACCTTTAAGCAAATAAGGATTTAGTGTGTCGAAGCTACCAAATGCTGGAAGCACTACGGTGCCGCCCTTTGGAGCATCGGGGTTAACGTATCCAAATGCTGAGAAGTTTTCAGCATACTTGGGAGAATCATGTAGGCTGATGGCTGAGCTTCGGGTGATGTTTAATGATTGCTCTTCATCTGCGGCGTTTACGATAGCTGCACAAATGCTAAGAAATACCACAAGGCTGAGTTTCAGCGATTCCAGTAATTTGTTTTGCGCAAATGCCCCGATCTTGGATCTACTCAACATTCCTTTTAAACGCCCGATTTATACGCCCAATGAATTACTGCGGTGAAGTATTAGAGCAGTTCTGGCTTTTTTATAAATAATCGCTCTATGGTTCCTGCTCTATAGCGCGCACTGTTCTAACGGGGTGATCCATCGAACTACGGCTAAGCTATTGTTGTTATTGCAGGTTTTGATCAATGTACAACAGGAACAGCATTTTTGCCAGCAGCTGCTATGTTTAATTATATAGCTAAAATTTACCGCTACTCTGGTCAGGTAGAATCGAGTGGAAACGGAGTCAGTTGCAGTAACTAGGAACGAGATGTCTAACGACGAGGAAGAGTTCGAAGAGAGCGCCGAACCTAAGACCGGTTTGGGCCATTGGGTGGATGTGCTAAGCAAGCAAAAAATGCCTGCGTTGGCCAGCACAGTTCATAAAATGAGCAAGCTGACCACCGATGATGACTCGCGCGTTTCTCAATTGTCTGAAGAAGTTCTCAAGGATCCCAACTTAACATCTCGCGTCTTACAGGTTGCTAATAGTGTGATCTATCGGGGGGTCTCGGGGTCTTGTTCCACTATTACACGTGCCATTGTTCTAATGGGGTTTACTACTATCCGAGATATTTCATTATCTATGAAAATCTTGGACGAAATGCTGAAGAATTCACCATCCGTTCACCTTAAGAACGTACTTGCGAAATCTTTCCATGCGGCAATGCAGGCCAGGGGAATGGTGTCTGAAGATAAGTACGGCATGAAGGAAGAGGTGTTTATCTCAGGACTGCTAAATCACATTGGTGAGATGTCCATCTTATCAAGAGATGATGATATCGCATCCCAACTTGACGATTTAATACATAGTGGACAGGCACCAGATGTTGCTAGTAAGCAATTGATGGGCGTGAGCTTTTCAGATCTTTCCAAAGGGTTGGCTGATCAATGGCAGTTAAGCCCGGTGCTTGTTGAATCCTTGAGTAATCCGGAAAATCCTACCAAACCAGCTCATGCAGTCTTGTTGGGTAAAGAACTTAGTCAGGTAGCGGCACTCGGTTGGGATTCTGAAGAAGTGAACGAGGTAATGCGCAAAATTGCCAAGTTCACAAAGCAAGAAGTAAAAGATGCGCTGGATCAAGCGAAGGTTGTAGCTGACCATGCTAAAGAAATCTCCGCTATGTATGGTGCAGATTCAGTGAAGCACTTAATTCCTCCTTCAAACTACACTAAGGAAACTGCTGAAAGACTCAATGTAGTTACCTTGGTTGAACCGGAAGTGACTGAAGAGATCGTATCTGAAGGTGGGATTATCATACCCGCTCGACCTGAACAGAAAGTGGTGGATCTTGATATCACTCCGGACATGATTGAAGCAGCATTAAATTATCGTCCACTTCCCGAATCTACGAGTAAACCCAAAGATGAATCCACGGTTCCCATGGACAAAGGGGGGCAAAAAGCCAAGCAGGCCATGGCGCTTCCAGAAAACACGGAGAGCACCGTACTTACGGATGCAACTTTGCAACTGGATTATATGACCAAGATCGGTGATCTTTTGGCAGGTACCAAGCCTGATGTTAATGAAGTATTTAAAGTGATCCTCGATGGAATGAGGGAAGCCGTAAACTTGGATAGGGTTGTGATGTGTTTGGTTACTAAGGATCGTAAAAAGTTAATTCCTCGATCTTGTCGCGGCGAGCTTACTGAGGGGTTTGTTAAGGGATTTGGTTTTTCTCTTACTGATGATAATGCGTTTTCATTTTCTTTGCGCCAAGCGCAGCCTTTGTGGTTGGGGTCGGAGCGTATGAAAGGTCGCGGGTATTTGGTGACAGATAAAATACGCAATCACTTAAAAACAGAGCGCTTTTTCGTAGCACCAATCGTGGTCTCGCGGCGACCAATTGGCATTTTCTACGCTGATATGGAAGCTTCAAACAACGAATTGTCAGAACAACAATTTGTGAACTTCAATAGCTTGGCGCAGCAGGCGAATATCGCGCTCTCGACAGCTGATTAAAAAAATCTCACTCTAAATTAATTCAATCCTGCATTGCTTCTGGCTTGGTTATAGCGTCTTTGCACTCTATTGCGTTGATGGGTTAAATGTTCCAGCGTGTCTTCACGATAAGCAATGGCGGATTCAAGTTCGGGGATCTGCGCCAGTAATTCTCTTCTTAGTGTGGCACCAGTGCTTTGTGCAATGATCATCTCTTTCTTCTGTCCCAGCTCTGTCTCCATTTCATTGATTTCTTGGAGCGTTGTTTGGTAATCATTTTCAATGGCCTGTAACTCCTGCTGCATTGCATAAAGTGCTTTGCCATCTCGATACCCTTTTCTGAACTCTTGATCTAATGGAGCAGGGCAGACTCCATTGTAGCTACCACCTCTTTCACCTAGTAATAAACCGTTGCGAAAATTGCAGTAGTTTCCAAGCCCCTTTTTGTGGCCTAGTAGATAGTGTTCCATATTCGGGGTAACACCATGTTCGGCGCAGGCTTCGCGATGTGCTCCAATACGCTGACTATGATGACCTTGGCTACCATCCTCAAAACCTATCATTTGCCAATCAGCAGAATGGCATTCTTCCTTAGAGAGCGTGGCGCAGGATTGGCAAAAAACGCCTGCCAGCAAGATCCATAAATAATTGATTTTCATGCTAGTTCCTTGCTTTAACAGGTGGCAGTGTCTCGGCTAGAGACTTGAAATCATTGAAGGTTATTTTACAGCTTAGCAAAAAAACATATTTTTTAGTTTTTCCTGTCAACCAAATAGGTATCAGTTCGTTATTACTGGTAGCAACACCAAATTTAACGATTACAACTACCAATATTTAGACAGGATGCGGACTATGAAAGCCTTAATCTCAGCCCCTAAAACAGCTTCTTTGATTCTCACTTTAGCCTTAATCGTTGCAGCTACTCAGACATATGCAGGTATTAATGATCGCCAGGCTAAGCAGCAGGCTCGAATTAACCACGGAATCGCAAATGGGGAGCTTACTCATCGCGAGGCGGCTAGAATGCAACGCCAGCAGAATAAAATTGACCGTAAAGAGCAGGCCTATCGAAGTGATGGTGTGCTCACTAAAAGAGAAAGAATCGACCTGCAAACAGATTTAAATCAAACCAGTAAACGCATTTATCGTCAGAAGCATGATGCTCAGTCTCGATAATTCTCTACTTCTTTGATGGACGCTGATTACTAATGAGTAGTTTTCAGCGTCCTTAAGGGGCGCTGCGAATATCCACGTAAAGGGTTAAGCGGTCACCAGGCTGAAGGTATTTGTTGACGTCAATGCTATTCCAGCGTTTTAACTGCGCCAGGGTAACATTGAACCTTTGCGCGATCTTGGCGTATGAGTCGCCACTTCGGGCTCGGTAATTTATTTTTCTCACAGGACCGTTACCTGATTTAGCGAGGCTGCTATTGGGCGTCCAAACCGTGAGAGATTGTCCTATTCGAAGTGTATCCGTTGGTGCCATACCATTCCATTTGGCTAGGCTACGTACGCCAACTTTGAACTGCCGCGAAATGGTCCAAAAACTATCGCCAGATTTCACTTTATAAATAACTTTGTGGCGCCCTGATTTTGGTTGGTTGCGTTTTTTCGATAGGCGTTGTTCTAAGCTAAGTGAATACTGATTTAGTGACTTGTTCGCTTTCGGAATGAGTAGCGTTTTGCCGGCAACAATTCGGTTGCCTCTGATGCCATTCACATCTCGAATGACTTTGACTGTTGTATGGTGTTTTTTGGCAATTCGAATTAATGAATCCCCAGACTTAATTTTATAACGAGCCCATTGAACACGTTGTTCTGGTGGTAGGTTTTTAATTCCTTCAGCAAACTTGGTTTCAGACTCAACGGGAATCAATAAATGATGAGGGCCGTCGGGATCTGTAGCCCAGCGATTAAACCCGGGGTTATATCGGTACAACTCGTCTAGGCTAATACCGGCAAGCTCAGCAGCCTGAGAAAGGTCAATTTGCGAATCAATATCGAACTTTACAAACTGATGTTGGTAGGGGATGTCGCGCAGTGTTATGCCGTATTTTTCTGGTTCATTGAATATTTGCGCTAGGGCAAGTAGTTTTGGTACATAAGCTTTTGTTTCTTTCGGCAAGCGGAGAGACCAAAAGTCAGTAGGGCGACCCCGCTTTTTATTGTAACGAATGCCTTTTCGTACATTGCCTGCTCCGGCGTTATAAGCTGCCAGAGCGTGTAGCCAGTTTCCATTGAATTGTTTGTTGAGAGCTTGAAGGTAATCAAGCGCGGCATCGGTAGCTGCGAGAATATCGCGGCGACCGTCGTACCACCACGTTTGCTTTAAGCCGAACATTTTTCCAGTGCCGGGAATAAACTGCCAGATGCCAGAGGCGCGACCATGGGAATAAGCAAACGGATCGAAAGCACTTTCTACGATTGGCAGTAGCGCTAATTCAGCCGGCATATTACGCTTTTTAACTTCATTATAAATATGAAAAAGATAGGGCTCGCCGCGAGTCAAAACTCTTTCAATATATTTGGGATGTCTGGCATACCAATCTCTTTGTGCTTTGATGCGTTTGTTTTCCAAAGATAAATCTAGAGCGTAATTGTTCGTTAGAGATAGCCAGAAGTTGGGTGTGGGTGGGGTAAGCTCGATTGATTCAGAGGCGGCAGGATTCAGCATTACGGAGTCGAGGCGCTCGCTAGTTTCGCTGGGTTCTGGCAATTGATCTAACAACGACTGATCATCAAGCAAGGCATGTTCAGCTGGATTGCTTGCGCTATTTTCCGCTTCAATCTCCTTGCTTTCTTCGTTTTCATCAACCTTTAGTTGGTTTGATTGTATCGGGGCTGGAATGCTAGCTATTTTTAATGGAGCCTTTCCTTGGCACCCAGTAAGTGACACTAGCAACAAAAACAAAAAAGGCGGTAATACTTTATTCAAGATTTAATTCTTCGCTACAACAGACAAATTCAGTTATTAATTAAAAGCGGTCTTTCCAACCGCGGATAGCAGCAAAAACTTCTACGGGTTCATTGCTGGGTGTTTCCGATTGAGTGTTAGCCTGTTCAATCACTTCAGGAGCGTCCCAACGAAGGAATGGATTTACCTTAAGTTCCAGACCCAGTGTTGTCGGTACGCTGGGAGTGTTCTCTGCTCTTAGCTTCTCAACAGAGGCAATCCTACTAGTGATTTCGGCATTGTTTGGTTCCACTGCTTTGGCAAAGGCTAGATTGGCCTGAGTATATTCATGGGTACAATAGACCAAGGTTTCTGCTGGAAGTGCTTTCAATTTGCTTAAGGAATCATACATTTGTGACGCAGTACCTTCGAATAGGCGGCCACAACCAGACGAGAATAAGGTATCACCACAAAATAAAATGTCGTGGTCTGTTTCTTGTTCATTGTAATAGGCTATATGATCGAGGGTATGCCCCGGTACTTCGAAGATGTTAAAGCGCTCTCCTAATACCTGAATATGCTCACCTTCTTTCAGCGGATGTGTGACTTCGGCGATGGCATCATTATGGGGCCCATACACTGCAATACCTGGCCATAATTCCAATAGATCTTTGATACCACCAGTGTGATCCCAGTGGTGGTGAGTGATTAAAATTCCTGCAAGCGTAAGGCCTTCAGCGTCTAAAAAAGCAATAACGGGTTTTGCGTCTCCCGGGTCGACCACAAAGGCTTTCTCACCATCGTTCAATTGCCAGATGTAATTGTCAGTAAACGCGGGAATGGGGGAAATGTTCATGAAATTGACCCTGTCTGATCTTCTAGTTTCGTCTTATCGCTAGGCTTTTACTTTATTGGCTTGGCTCATGGCTTTCTTGTTCGCCATTCATTTAGTAAAAATGCACATTGTCGTCAGCGACTTTAGTGAGTATTCTCAAAGAATAGCTTAACGCCTAACAACGTGAATTAACATGAGCTTACCCAGACTTTTTAAACCTTTTCAACCTTTTACCGGCAGTTATGTTCATGAGCTGGTAAATCAGTGGTTCGATACGGAACTAGGTCAGCAAACACTCGCAGAAGAGCAACATTTGCTGGATCAGATTTTGCCTTCGATGTTTGGTTGCTACTTGATGAAAACTGGGGTTGGTTTGCCACGGCTTCACCTTGAGGCGAGCCCCATCAAGCATCGTTTTTACATGTGTGAAGAACTTTACCCTCAAGTACCAATGGCTTGTGTGCAGAGTCGGCTGACCGATTTATCAGTGGCGTCGGATAGTATCGATGTGGCTGTGCTCCATCACACGTTGGATTTCGACAATAACCCTCATCGCTTACTTCGAGAAATTACCCGCACACTGATTCCGGGTGGAAAGCTGGTAGTGATTGGATTCAATCCTTGGAGTTTGTGGGGAATATTTCGTTTAATGCGCATGAAAACCGCCAAGATCCCATGGAGTGGCAATTTCTTAAGTCCATATCGTGTATCAGATTGGCTAAACCTGCTTGATTTCGAAGTGGAGGGTTGTGAATGCGCGATTTTCAGTCCACCCAATGTGAGTAAAGCTTGGTCCCGCTATTTTGGATGGTTGGCCTATGCGAGTAAACGCTGGTGGTCACAGCGAGGAGCTATTTATATTATGGTGGCGACTAAACGGGTGGCGAAAGTCACGCCGATCAAGGAGCAGCGTAAGAAGCCTACTTTGGTACCTTTGCCAATTAATGGTATCGCTAATCCAACGCCACGTTCAGAAATGCAGAACCCATCAATAGAAGACTAAATCTTAATGGTAGAAAAAGTAGAAATCTTTACCGACGGAGCCTGTAAAGGAAACCCAGGCCCCGGTGGTTGGGGCGCCTTGTTACGCTTTAAAGGTGTCGAAAAAACCCTCAATGGTGGTGAAAAAAACACTACTAATAATCGAATGGAAATCATGGCAGCAATTCGAGCTCTCCAAGCGCTAAACCGCCCTTGTGATGTAGTGTTAACCACGGATTCGCAGTATTTGCGTAAAGGTATTACAGAGTGGATTCATGGTTGGAAGAAGAAGGGCTGGAAGACCGCAGCCAAGAAACCGGTTAAGAATGCTGATCTATGGCAGGAGCTAGATTCCGAAACTGAAAAGCATGAAATTGAGTGGCGCTGGGTAAAAGGGCATAGTGGCCACCCGGAAAATGAACTAGCAGATCAGCTGGCAAATGATGCCATTGCGGCGCTCTAGCTAATTGCTCTGCTAAACCATCCTTCAATCTATAAGAAAAATCATCTATGCGACAAATAGTACTGGATACTGAAACCACGGGGCTTGAGCCTCAAGAAGGACACCGCATTATCGAAATCGGTTGTGTGGAAATGATTAACCGCCGCTTAACC
Source organism: Pseudomonadales bacterium (assembly GCA_022361455.1). Taxonomy (GTDB): domain Bacteria; phylum Pseudomonadota; class Gammaproteobacteria; order Pseudomonadales; family Ketobacteraceae. Next base: position 7,680 of record JAKSAW010000823.1, read on the forward strand.
GGTAAGAACTATCATGTTTATATCAACCCTGATCGAATTGTTGATGATGGCGCTATTGAAGTTCATGGTATAACTAACGAGTTTCTAGAAGATAAGCCCCGTTTTGGCGAAATTGCTGATCAATTCATGGAGTTCGTGAAAGGTGCCGAGCTGGTGATTCACAATGCACCATTCGACGTTGGCTTTATTGATCATGAGCTCAAGTTGCTCAATTCCAACTGGACTAAAACTGCCGACTATTGCCAGGTACTAGATACCTTAGTGCTAGCTCGCAAAATGCATCCAGGGCAACGCAACACTTTGGATGCGCTATGTAAACGCTACGAAATTGACAACTCACATCGTGAGCTACACGGCGCATTGCTCGATTCGGAGATTCTCGCCGACGTTTACCTGATGATGACGGGTGGGCAAACAGCACTAACCCTGGGCGGCGATGACGAAGGTGGAGAGCTTAGCGGCGCTAAGATTGTACGTCTCGACCAGAATAGGCCCTCGTTACGAGTGATCACTGCTAGCGAATCAGAAATGGTCGCTCATGAAGAGCGTTTAGCCGGCTTAGATAAATCCTCTGGAGAAGCTCTCTGGCGTAAATTAGGCGTTGGCGAGACATCTGATCCCAGTTAAACTTAAAGAATAACTAAAATTGTTCATAAGATTAGTAGGTTAAGTGGCTTTGTTCATGTAGCCTATAAGACAGTTCGAAGGATCGAAGCCAAGATATAGGCTGACTATACAGCCACGAGCGCCAATCTATTTGTCTCCATTTCTTGATATGGCGTTAGAACAAACAATAATTAAAACAATGGTCAACAATGTTTGCCGACACTGGTCGCATTTTTTAAAAAGAATCTAGTTTCTCATAGCTAACTTTTTCCTAAGTTTTCTATACTTAACGTTAGAACTTAACAGGATAGGTTGGTTGTTGCGGTCCAGGCTAAGGCGAGCAGCGGCGTTTAGTTGAAGTGGTGTTCACATGGTAACAATTGAAGGTACGGCGTCTCTCAATTTGGTAAAAGAACAGTTAGATGAATCTCTATCTGTGGCGGAGTCCAATCTTGAGCATTATGCGGAAGAGCCAGAAAACGATGTTCGCTTGAAACATTGTTTGGAACAGTTGGTGCAGCTCAAGGGAGTGTTCAGGCTAATTGAGCTTCCTGGTGCCGCAGTGTTGGTGGACGAGATGGTTATTCTTGGCAACCTTATTTTAAGTCGATCCCATGGGGATAACGAGAAAGAGCTCGCCTGTATCAGTAGTTCCATCATGGTTCTCAATCATTATCTCGAGTACGTGCAAGCCAAGCAGCGTGCCATGCCGGTATTGCTGGTGCCGGTAATCAATGAAGTTCGCAGCCTTTGCCGCAAGAATGTTATTCCCGAAAGTACCTTTTTTAATCTAGAAGCAGACCCAGCCCGTCCCGCAAAAACCTCTGGTGAGCCTGCTGATCACGGCAAGTTGGATCAGATGAGTCGCCGCCTCCGTCATATGTATCAGGTTGGCATGCTTGGTGTTTTCAAAGGTGAGAACATCAAGTCGAATGTTGGCTTAATGGAGCGAGCACTATCAAGAATTGATGCGCTGTCAGGTGATGCCCCACTCGCTAAACTCTGGTGGCTTGGTCGCGGGGTCATGGATGCTCTTGGATCTGAATGCGTTGAGCTTAGCAATGCTCGTAAGTCTTTACTGGGAATGATTGATCGCCATATTAAAACTTTGGTGTTTCAAGGTGCAGCATCACTAGACAAAGAGCCCAACTTAGCAGCTGTGCAAGAATGTGTGTTCATCTGTTCTTTAACAGAGGCCTCTACTGATACGTTGAAAGAAATTCGCGAAGCCTATGGTATTCCTGATAACAGCGTGAACGATGAGCAATTGAGAATAGAGCGGGATTTAATGAATGGTCCCGGAGGCACTGTTATTCGTTCAGTAGCTGAAGCCATTAAAGAAGAGCTAGCCCATATTAAAGATACTTTAGATTTGGGTGCTCGTGGTGCCCACGAAGATGATCAAGAAAGCTTCGAGAGAGTTAGCGAAAGTCTGGTGAAAATTGGTAATACTTTGCTAATGCTGGGTTTGGTTGAGGCGAGCAATGTTATCAAGGATCAAGCCGAGAACGTTAAAAACTGGACCGAAGCGGACGTTGATCCCGAAGGTGAAGAGTTCAATGCAGTGGCAGATGCGCTTTTGTATGTAGAGAACAGTATTGCCGCACTTGCACCTCGTGCTGGTGGCTTGGACAGCACCGAGGACGAAGCAGAACAGGCCACGCGCCAAGGTATGTCGATTACACAATTAGAAGATGCCCGTCGGGTTGTAGTTAGCGAGGCCCGAGCTGGATTATCGTTAGCAAAACGAGCTATTACTTCTTATATCGACTCCAATTGGGACGGTATGCATTTGAATAATGTGCCCACGACCTTAAACACCATTTGGGGTGGGTTACTATTTTTGCAATTAGAGCGTGCGGCCAATATCTTAAAATCTAGCGAGCAATTTATTTCTCACAAATTACTCGCTGAGAAAATCCAGCCTGATCAGACAACCTTGGAAACACTGGCGGATGCTCTGACGAGCATTGATTACTTCCTTGAAAGCATGGAAGATAACAAGCCTTTGGGCGACAGCATTTTAGATGTAGCCCAAGAAAGTGTAGAGGAACTCGGCTTTCCCATAAAAGCAGCTTAACCACTGTAAAGGGCAAGCCGAGCAAGCCAACTCCAAAAAGGGACGTTCAGATGGAATTTAGCTTCTCGCCTGGTGTAGTGCCGCCGGCTGGCCCATCAGGTGATGCCATATGGTTTGCTTTTCAAAATGGCAAACTTCTAATGTTCTCCGATGCCCACGGTGCTATGGTGCCGCAAGCTGGGGACTTCGATCAGTTTTCTATTCCTTATCGATCACGACATTTCCTCGGCCATATTAATGGTCAGCCTTGTTTTGCTGTTGAAATCGACGACGAGCATTCTCCTGCAGAGCCTTACTTTTTGCAGGATATGCGGCGCTTAGCGATGGAGCTGGGTGAAGAGTTATTTATGCTCGCGGGGCGAGCGCTACAAGTGGTGCAGTGGAATCGCGATCATCAATTTTGTGGGCGTTGCGGCCACAGCACCAATGATCATCCTAGTGAAAGAGCGAAAGTTTGCAGTAACTGTGGCCATACTAGCTATCCAAGAATTTCACCGTGCATTATCGTGTTGGTAACCCGTGGTAATGAAGTGCTACTGGGTAGATCACCCAATTGGCCGCTCAATATGTTTAGTACTTTGGCAGGTTTTGTCGAGCCGGGGGAAACTCTAGAGCAAGCAGTGCATCGAGAAATATTCGAAGAGGTAGGCATTAGCGTTAAGAATCTAGAGTACCAAGCCAGCCAGCCTTGGCCTTTTCCACACTCATTAATGGTCGGATTTTATGCCGAGCATGATGGCGGATTAATCCAAGTGGATGGGGAAGAGATTAGTGAAGCCGATTGGTTTCCTATAAACCAATTGCCAAAAATTCCTCCAGTGGGATCTATTTCTCGGTATCTCATTGATAATTATGTTGAAAAGATGGCAAGATTCGGTGCATAACCTAATCGAAGAATAAATGCACCACAGGCTAGCTCATGCAATACGAATGGATCGCAGGCATCTTTGTCATATCCTGCATCGCTTTTCTTATCGTTGGTATCGTCACCTTAGCTAAGAAGCAATGGTTTCTCGCTTGGTTGCGGGGAACTTTGGGATTCCTCTGCTTGCTAGTTGCGGTTGGTTTTGGCTTGTTGTCGATCAATATTTTTTCTTACCAGAATCTAGTTTCTGAAACACCGGTTGCTACTATCAGTTTCGAGCGTAACAAGAGCCAAGAATTTAATGCTCGTGTAGTGTTGCCTCAAGGTGATGAGCGCCTGTTTCGCGTTACCGGTGATTTATGGCAGGTTGATGCAAAAATGATCAAGTGGGAAGGGGTGTTTTCAGCACTAGGTTTTCAACCCGGCTATAAACTTGATCGTCTTCAAGGACGCTACATTGCGCTAGAGGACGAGAGAGAGCTCGAACGCACCGTCTACGCGCTTAGTGAACCTGATATCGGTTTCGATGTATGGGAAGCTATCCAGTCTAGCCAATGGCTTCCTTGGGTGGATGCAGCTTATGGAAGCGCCACTTATCTACCAATGGCCGATGGCGCCATTTTCTCCATTAGCCTGACTTATAGCGGGCTCGTTGCCAGGCCGATGAACGAGCGGGCTGAGGTCGCAGTGAATGATTGGCACTAAAACTGCCCCTCGGTGGTTGTTTTTTGTTTCACTGCCCCCATTGATGTCTTTTTGATTTACTGTCTCTGATTTGAATATTTCGAGGATTTCAGCGTGATTGAATTATTAACCGAGTACGGCCTGTTCTTGGCTAAAACCATTACGATTGTAGTGGCAATTTTAGTCATTTTGGGCGGCATCGCATCTGCATCTAATGCCCGTACTCGCAAGGAGCCTCACCAGGGTGAGGTAAAAGTGGCTCATTTAAATGAGCGCTATGAGGATATGGAAGCAACTCTCAAAGAAGTCATCTTCACTAAAGAGCAACTAAAAGAAGAAGAAAAAGCTGAGAAGAAGAAAGAGAAAGAAGATAAAAAAGAGAAAAAGAAGGGTAGTAAAGACGATGACGAACAGCGCAAGAAGCGCATCTATGTGATCGACTTTGATGGCGATGTAGAAGCAAGTGAAGTGGAACCTTTAGGTCAAACCATTTCCGCGGTGCTTACGTTAGCCGAGAAACAAGATGAAATAGTGTTAAGACTGGAGAGCCCCGGTGGCCAGGTTCACGCCTATGGTTTGGCCTCGTCACAATTGAGTCGAATTCGTGAGCATGAGATTCCGCTTACCATCTGTGTTGATAAAGTAGCTGCCAGTGGCGGATATATGATGGCCTGTAATGGCGATAAGATTCTAGCTGCGCCTTTTGCCATTCTCGGTTCGATCGGTGTGGTAGCCGAGTTACCCAACTTTAACAGAGTGCTGCGCAAGTACGATGTTGACTATGATATCTATACTGCCGGCGACTATAAGCGCACTGTCACTATGTTGGGCGAGAATACTGAAGAAGGTAAGCGCAAGTTCAACGAAGAAATCGAAGAAACTCATGTGCTGTTTAAAAACCATGTTTCTCAGCATCGACCACAGTTAGATTTAGAAAAAATTGCCACGGGTGAACATTGGTATGGCAGTCAGGCCTTGGATCTGGGCTTGATTGATGAAGTCAAAACGAGCGATGAATATATATTCAGTCAGCGTAAAGATGCAGAAATTTTTGAAGTGACCTTTGAATTCAAGCGATCTATGGCAGAAAAGCTCGGCCTTAATTTAGAAACGCTATTAGAGCGAACATTATTAAAGGTTTGGAATAAGATAGGCCAACGCCAAAACACCTTGTCTTAAAATCGAATTTAAACTGGGGGAAAGTCATGAGCACTTACAGAGCGCTTTGGGTAGAAGAATCAGACGACGGTTTTAAGCAAACAGTAACCGAGCGACAGTTGGATACGCTGCCTGAAAATGATGTGCTGGTTAAAGTTAGTTACAGTTCGCTGAATTATAAAGATGCGCTTTCAGCCAACGGAAACAAAGGCGTTACTCGATCTTATCCTCATACCCCTGGTATCGATGCTGCTGGCACCGTGGTGAAAAGCGGTAACAGTGCTTTTAAAGAAGGCGATGAAGTTATAGTCATTGGCTATGATTTGGGTATGAACACATCGGGCGGATTAGCAGAATATATTTCAGTTCCTGCTGATTGGGTGGTTTTAAAACCAGAGAAAATAACGTTACGCGAAGCGATGTGTTATGGCACAGCCGGTTTCACCGCTGCTTTGAGTGTGGATACGCTTCTGCATGTTGGTATTGCTCCTTCTCAAGGCCCTGTTTTGGTTACCGGCGCTAGCGGTGGTGTTGGATCTATTGCCTGTTGGTTACTGAAAAACCTTAACTTTGAAGTGCATGCTTTGACGGGCAAACAAGATCAAGCAGATTGGTTTAAGGCTATCGGCGTGGAAACCCTAGTTAGCCGAGATGATGTTTTAGCGATGGGGAAAAGGCCGATGGGTAAAACCCAATGGGCTGCGGCTGTTGATACTGTTGGTGGCGATATTTTATCGAACGTTGTTAAAGCCATTCAATATGGCGGTAGTGTTGCCTGTTGCGGTATGGCGGCAGGCGCTGAAATAAATACCAGCGTTTTTCCATTTATCATTCGCGGTATTAATCTGTTGGGTGTCGATTCCGTTGAGTTGCCATTAGAAATTAAAATGGATATCTGGCGACAAATAGCGAATGACTGGAAGTTCGACGACTTCGCTGAGTTCACTGAGCATAGCTTAAAAGAAGTTAGCTTGGACGAAGTACCCGCAGCATTAGATACTATTTTGAAAGGCGGACATCTTGGGCGCTATTTAGTCAAAATCAGTTAAATCTATCTAAGCGGTTTTAAGGATTGTTAATCTCTTCTTAATCGATCTGAAATAGCGATTGGCGATGGATACCTGAATACCACAATATACGTGGATACTAAGAAGGTAATTATCGCTGTCGCCTGAATCACCAGTGATGCCTCTTCGCCAATTAGGTTCAATGAGAACGCTATAAAGGCTATCAGTAGCGAAAATTCACTGGTTTGGCCTAAGCGCACACCGACTTCCCAAGACAGATCTTTCGACTCCCCTGTAAGCTTCAATAAAAATCGATAAATAACAGGCTTGAAAATCAGGACGCTGATTGCCAGCAATAATGATGGCGCCAGAATCGAGCCTAATAACCCCAAGTTGAAGCCTGCGCCAATAGTGAAGAAAAATAGAATCAGGAAAAAGTCTCTTAGTGGCCGTAGATTCGTAGCAATATACTGAGCGATTGGGCTGTTGGCTAAACTGATGCCAGCGATAAAGGCTCCTATCTCTAGCGACAAGCCAAACTGATGCGCCATTTCTGCGAGTCCTAAGCACCAACCAATGGCCAGTAAGAATATGTATTCGTGAAAACGGTCGAACTTGCGTAGTAAAGGTAACAAAACCCAGCGCACAAAACCCATCGCGAAGATAAGAATTCCTGGCAAAGCCAGCAGCGTATAGAGCCACTGTTGAGAATTGCTAGACGTCTGAGAGCCGTTTAGTACGATCAAAATGATGATCGCCATAATATCCTGGAGTAACAGAATCCCTATGACCAGCTCGCCCGTGTGCTTGTGATGCAGCACGGTCGTTGGTAATAGCTTAAGACCAATAATTGTGCTCGAGAAAGTAATGGCCAAACCAATTATAACGGATTCATAGAATGTGTAGGCAAAGCCATAGGAGATGCCAAAGCCAATTCCACCAATCACTGCGGCACTGACAAACGCAACCAATGCGGTTTTTGATAGCAGTTGAATGAAATTTCGTGGTTGTAAATCGAGCCCTAACAAAAACAATAAGAAAACGATACCAATGTGACCAATTTCCTCCAGCGCGCTTTTATCGGTAATGAGGTTAAAGCCGAACGGGCCTAAGCAAACTCCCAGGACAATATAGGCTACGATAAGTGGTTGGCGAGTAAATAGGGCAAAGGAAGCCAGTACGGCTGCACCGCTAAAGATGAGAAAGATGGAGAAAAACAAAGATTCACTCATGCCATAAGCTTAGCAAAATTGGTTGCTGATGCAGAAGGCGTTTTTTAAAAGTTAGTCATTATGTCTGTGGAAATAAAAAGGGCTCATATCGAGCCCTTCAATATTACTACCTGTGCTTACCTATGCTTGAGAAATATCAAGCAGGTCTGCGATGATAAATAGGTCGTTCTTCATGAACATCCGCTTGATAGGTCACCGTAAAGTCTTTGAAGGCGTTTAATGCATCTTCGACATCGCGATCTTCACGAATAACGAAAGCATTGAAACCGCAGCGATGTAAGTAAAATAATTGATCTCTAAGTACATCACCCACTGCTCGCAGCTCACCAGTGTAGTTAACACGCTCGCGCAGTAGTCTAGCTAAACTGTAGCCTCGGCCATCAGCAAATTTAGGGAAGTTCACAGCGATCAAGTCAAACTTATCAAGGTCGGCGCTGAAATCCTCTAGTTCCGCGTCACCATTGAGTAAAAGACCAGTTTTACCTTGATGGGCTACTAAGGCATCCTTATTGGCTTGCCAGGTTTCTAGAGCAACTAATACATCACCATTTTCAGGTACTGTGATTTCGCCATTCTCGTTAGCGTGAACTGTGATCCAATGATCAGAAACTAGCTCACCATTAACAATAATTTTACGCATAAACTTTCTCCTTAAACGGATCAATACCTAAACGCTGGACTGTACCGAGGAAGGATTCACCCTCTAATCGTTTTTCGACATAAACGCCGATGACTTTATCGATCACATCAGCAATCTCTGCTTCGTCAAAAGATGGGCCTAGAATTTTGCCAATGGCAGCTTCGCGTCCAGAGTTGCCGCCGAGGGATACTTGATAAAACTCTTTACCTTTCTTATCAACACCAAGGATACCGATATTGCCGATATGGTGATGTCCACAGGCATTCATACAACCAGAAATATTGAGCTCAATATCCCCCAAGTCATAGAGGTAATCTAAATCGTCAAAGCGGCGTTGAATTTGCTCCGCCACGGGAATGGACTTAGCGTTCGCCAGAGCGCAGAAATCTCCACCCGGACAACAAATCATGTCGGTTAGTTTGCCAATGTTCGCTGTCGCAAATCCGTTGGCTTTAAGTTCTTGCCAAAGATCGAAAAGCTTGTCTTGTTGTACGTCCGCAAGTACCACGTTCTGATCATGAGTTGATCGGACAAGTGAAAAACTGTACTTGTCTGATAAATCAGCAATGGCGTTGAGTTGTTCTGTGGTTACATCACCAGGAGCCACTGCAGTGGGCTTAAGCGACAAAGTAACTGCCATATAGCCAGGTTTTTTGTGGGCCGTGCAATTGGTGTTTAGCCAGTGGCTGAAGCCGGGAGAGCTTTCGCTTTGTTGGGCTAGCAAATCTTCTTGATCTACAAGATCCGCATATTCAGGGTCTATGAAGAAACCCTTAAGGCGCTCAAACTCTTGCTCAGGAACTTGCAGTCGAGACTCTTTCAAGTGGTTCCATTCTTGTTCCACTTTGTCTCGGAAAGCTTCTACACCAAGTGCTTTAACGAGAATTTTAATTCGAGCTTTGTATTTGTTGTCACGGCGACCGTAACGGTTATATACACGAAGAATCGCTTCTAGATAAGAAATGATGTGCTGCTTAGGTAAAAAGGGTACAACTTCTTCAGCAATGATTGGTGTGCGACCTAGGCCTCCACCTACCAAGACTTTAAAGCCGACTTCACCTTGATCATTCTTAACCATTTCTAGCCCGATATCATGGAAACGCACAGCTGCACGATCTTCGTCTGCGGAACCGGTAATGGCGATCTTAAATTTACGTGGTAAATAAGCAAATTCGGGGTGGAAGGTAGACCACTGGCGAATTAATTCAGCATAAGGACGAGGATCTTCAATCTCATCGCGAATCACTCCGGCGAATTGGTCTGTTGTTACGTTGCGAATGCAGTTGCCGCTAGTTTGAATGGCGTGCATCTGAACGCTAGCTAAATCGGCAAGAATATCTGGCACTACTTCTAACGCAGGCCAGTTAAATTGAAAATTCTGGCGGGTGCTTACGTGGGCATAACCTTTATCGTAGCGTTGCGCGATGCTAGCCAGCATTCTTACCTGATCAGACCTCAGCAGTCCGTAGGGCACAGCGACTCGAAGCATCGGTGCGTGGCGCTGCACATAAAGGCCATTTTGTAAGCGCAAAGGTAAATATTCTTCTTCCTTCAGCTCACCGGCAAAATAGCGGCGAGTCTGATCTCGATATTGCGCGACGCGCTCATCCAATAGTTTTTGATCGTATTCTGTATAAACGTACATGCCTAAACGTTGCCCTTAGACTTAGTTTTAACTTCAATGGTGTGTTAGCTGTTGGTTAACAGCAATTCTATTGCCCGCCCTTTGACAATAGATGCTTGGATCTGGTTCTACTTCTCAGCTTCGAACCCGTAGTTGAATGGCATTGATTGTGAAATGCCGCTGAACGTCGGGGATTCAACCTAGCCCAATTAGAGGCTGATGATTTTAAAATCAAGAAATAGCAGAGGCGTGAAGGGTACCAGCATGTTTTTCTTAGTAAAAGTAATATTTCGCAATATCATTGCGGTTGAAACGTTATAAGCAGGAAGTCGCTAAAAACCTTTGGTTATTTAAGACTATTTGCCGGCTGACTCTAAAACGGAACTCACGATGAGCCACATCGTGATCATAATGCCTATAGAAACAGCAATTCCGAGGACAATAAACTGAGTGGCATCGCCTTTTTGGAAGTCCTCTTGGCGATTCTTATCGCTTTGAATGCCAAAAATCGCTGCAAATACGCTCTGGACCATGGAAAGAAAAGAGAGTTTTCCTTTAGCCGTCGTAGGGTTGCTGGGTTCAACCGGTTTACCCTGGGTTTCATTGCTCATTACTTGGTCTCGACTTTAATTGGGTAGGTGTGTTTACGTATTAGAACACGCTTTTTGAGCTGTTGCTTGTTCTCGATTTGGACGTTTTCAGGTTGGATACCAAGAACGGAGATATTCATACAGCCTGAATTCAATAAGACAAATAGTCGTTAAACGGATGAAAAGCAAAAGGATTTTAGCAGATAAGTCTGTGGTTTGATCTGAGAGTTTTTAAGTTCGCGAGGTAATTTGACCACAAACTAGAAAAACCTAGTGTTTTACTTGGTTTTTTAAGGCGTTGATTGTATGCTTAAGCGGTAAATAGCTGGGTAGGGAAATTTAATGAGAGAGAATTACATCACCATTACTGAGTCAGCTCAGAATTACCTTAACGATCTGTTATCTAAGCAAGATAACGAAGGTATTGGTGTTCGTATTTTTGTGGAAAAGCCAGGAACACCAAGCGCAGAATGCTGCATGGCCTATTGCCCAAAGGGGGAGGAAGAACCTACCGACGAAATGGTGCAATGCGAAGGCTTTCCTGCTTATCTTGATCAAGCTAGCGTGCCTTATCTAGAAGATGCAGTGATTGATTACTCTAAAGATCGCATGGGTGGCCAGCTGACCTTTAGAGCGCCAAAATCTAAAGTGCCACAGATTGATGATAATGCTTCTGTAGAAGAGAAAATTAACTATGTTCTCTACTCCGAAATTAACCCCCAATTAGCTGCCCATGGCGGTAATATCCAACTAACCCAATTACTTGAAGATGACACGGTAGCCATCCTTAAGTTCGGTGGTGGTTGCCAAGGCTGCGGTATGGTGGATGTAACGTTGAAAGAGGGTGTAGAAAAAACGCTACTTGAGCGGGTACCGGAATTGAAGCGTGTATCCGATGAGACCGATCATTCCGTCACTGAAAACGCGTTTTACAAGTAAATTCAGTTCTGGAGCGATATTGGTCGCGTTATACACTAGCCCAGAATCCAATAAAAAAGGCAGCTAAATAGCTGCCTTTTTTGTGCCTGGGTTTTAAGATTAGCCACGCTTGGGTAGCACTTCTCGCAGCTTGTCAGCCATCTGGCGAATGCTGTTTTCAGTGGTTTCCCAATCAATGCAGGCGTCGGTAATTGAAACGCCGTACTCAAGATCATCTAAATTAGCAGGAATCTTTTGCGCTCCCCACTTGAGGTGCGATTCGATCATTAAACCGATAATGGATTGATTGCCTTCCAAAATTTGGTTGGTCACGTTTTCCATGACTAGCGGTTGCAATGCAGGGTCTTTGTTGGAGTTTGCGTGACTGCAATCCACCATGATGTTTTTTGAAGCGCCTGCTTTTTCCAAGGCTTTTTCCGCTATGGCTACATTCACAGAGTCATAGTTAGGCTTGCCGGAGCCACCGCGAAGTACAATGTGGCCATATGGGTTGCCAGTGGTGTTAATGATAGACACTTGGCCTTCTTGGTTTATACCAAGAAAACTGTGAGGACTCGAAACAGATAGTAGGGCGTTGGTAGCCACGTCTAGGCCGCCATCGGTACCATTCTTGAATCCAACGGCACTGGAAAGACCGCTAGACATCTCACGGTGAGTCTGCGATTCAGTTGTGCGAGCGCCAATGGCGAACCAGCTGATCAGTTCTGCCAAATACTGTGGTGAAATTGGGTCTAGAGCCTCAGTGGCTAGTGGCAGACCAATTTCAGCAAGATCAACCAGCAGCTGGCGGGAAATATGCAGACCCTCTTCAATTTTGAAGGTGTCATTGATGTGGGGGTCGTTGATTAAACCCTTCCAGCCAACGGTGGTGCGAGGCTTTTCAAAATAGACCCGCATAACCAAATAGAGCGTATCGGAAACTTCGTCTGCTAGCGCTTTTAGCTTGCGCGCGTAGTCTTTAGCCGCTTCAACATCATGGATAGAGCAGGGGCCTAGCACTACAAACAAACGATGATCCTTGCGATCAAGGATGTCCATAATGGTGTGGCGACCAGTGATAACGGATTCTTTAGCGGCTTCCGTTAGTGGGATGTCCTTCTTAAGCTCCGCAGGGGTAATAAGGACCTGCTGAGATTGTACGTGTAGATTGTCGATGCGCTCAGACATGTTAAACCGAACCTTAAATGTGATACTTTCCTTTAACGAACCGCGGATTCTAACCCATTTAATATGGAGGGTACACAGTGTCTGAAATATGCGTGAAACCGGGCCAGATGGGATAATTAATTTTTGAGATGTCAGACATTTAGGCTAATAATGACAAAGTCAGATGACGATCAGGTAACAGAACCCTATGCCAATCGATTTCACGAATAAGCTTGTTGTGGCCACTTCCTCAAGTGCTCTTTTCGATCTCAGCGAGAGTGACCAAGTCTTTAAGGTGGATGGTCTGAGTGCCTATCACCAGTTTCAGGTGGAAAATGAAGATAAGCCTTTTAAACCAGGTGATGCTTTTGACCTGGTGAAGAAGTTGCTCAATCTGAACCAGATGCTCGAGCAGGACAGCGTAGAAGTAATTTTATTGTCGCGAAATTCCGCTGATACTGGCCTACGAGTGTTCAATAGTATCGAGCATTACGGGATTCCGATAACGAGAGCCGCCTTTTGTGGTGGCGAGAGTCCATATCGATATGTGTCGTCCTTTGGCGCTCATTTATTCTTGTCCACTAATCCTGGAGATGTTCGCCAAGCCTTATCTCAGGGTTATGCTGCCGCGAGTATTTTGCCTAGCCCCAAAGCACAAACAGATCATTCCTGGTTGAAGATCGCATTTGATGGCGATTCTGTGCTGTTTTCCGACGAGTCTGAGAGGATATATCAAGAAAAAGGCTTGGAAGCCTTTACCCAAGCGGAGAAGGCCGCTGCCAAGCAACCTATGCGCGGCGGGCCTTTCAAGCCGTTTCTGAAAACCCTCCACCAGTTACAGAGTGCTTTTGGCAATAGTGAGGCTTGTCCCATACGCACTGCATTAGTTACTGCTCGATCAGCTCCTGCTCATGAGCGAGTGGTTCGTACCTTGCGGGATTGGGATATCAGAATCGATGAGTCTTTGTTTCTTGGTGGTTTAGAGAAAGGCCCGTTTCTTAAGGCGTTTGGAGCAGATGTGTTTTTTGATGATCAAGAAGGCCATTGCCTTTCGGCAAGTGAGCACGTCGCTGCAGGCCACGTACCCCATGGTGTGGTGAACGAAACTACCAGTTAAGATTGAAGCCTACAGCGCCGTCGATCACCATTTTTTCGATTACTTTCTCAACACAGATTTCTGTGCGCGCGCGGATCGCATCAGTGAAGTCTAAGGCTCTGATTGGTGAGCTTACGTTAAAATCTTTAGAGACTTCTGCGTAGGAAAGCGCTTTTGAATTAGCTGAAAGAGCGACACCTCTGAAGGATGCACTGATATCTAAAGTATCGTTATTCCACTGACCTGTACCCGCTGATACTTGGAAGGTCATTAAGGGGGTGACATTAGCGGTGCGGAAACTATCTATACCGCTGTCGTTTGTAGAATAGGTCCAGTCGTCTGCTTTAGCTGCCGTGCTTAGTAGGCTTAGAAGTGCAAGTCCTAGAGCGAATCCCGATGATAATAAACTTTTGATCGTGATATCAGCTAATCGATTCATTACTGCAGCCGCTCTCATCTGTTTTTGGTGTTTTGCGAGGTGATGGTTAAATACTAGCCAGATGGATCAGTCTGTTCCATTCAGTTTTGATGGAGTTGCGTAACGGTTCGTATAAAAAAAAATTGTAACAATACCTGGCATGAAAACTGCGCAAAATATAAACAGTGGCTTCTATAACTGCTGTTTATTTGTACGTACAATTGATGTTAAGACCTGGCTCTATATTGATGAAAAATAAGCAGTTAGCCTTTTTTTGTAACCGATACTGTAAAATATCAATGGGCTGCTATGCTGAAAATATAACCAAGCTCTAAGAAGGTTGTTTCAGCGCCATATGTCTGCCACTGACGCCATTCCAATGGTCAAACGAATTCTCTACGCTACCGATCTGGGTATCTACGGACCCTATTTGTTAGAGCATGTCAGTGAGCTGGCGGAACGCTACAAAGCCAAAGTGGTAGTGGTTCACGCTATCGAACCTCTGAGTCCTTTCGCCGATGCTGTTCTTGAAGCTTACGTACCTGATAACGCCAAGGAGTCTCTCAAGGGGGATGGTATTGAGCATGTGCTCGACACCATTCGCTTAAAAGTTATGGCGGCGTTTGAAGACGACTTTATTGATTACCAAGGTGATCGAGATTGGTTGGAAGACGTGCTAGTGGTTGCTGGTAGGGCGCCTGAGGTGATCCTCCAACAGGCGAGGGAGCAAAGTGCCGATATGATTGTCATTGGTTCCCATGGTAGTGGTCGTCTCAATAACAATTACACCTCCATAGGGTCGGTGGCTTCTAAAGTATTGCAGCTTTCAGAAGTGCCGGTTTACCTAGTGCCAACTCAAACTAAGCGCCAAATCAATCAGACACACTTCTAAGCTTCATTAAAAGAAAGCGTATTTCACACCCAGCGCCATTAGAATGCTCACCAAAATTGGGTGAAGCACGTTTTCTGGTAATCTGGCACCAACCTTAGTGCCTACCCAAATTGCTGGTAGTGAACCAATCAGAAGCGCACCTAGCAAAAGAAAATCAACGTTACCCAAATAAAGGTGAAACAAGCCTGCCACTAGGGTTAGAGGGACAGCGTGGGCAAGGTCAGTGCCGATAACGTTCAACGCAGGCAGTCTTGGGTAAAGAACTAACAATATGGCTGCACCGAAAGCGCCAGCGCCCACCGAAGATAGTGTCACTAGCGCACCGAGCGCTATCCCCATAAAGAACGTGAAAAATCCAGAGTACCTTCTCACAAAGCCCAGTGAGCTGTTGCCAGAGTTTTCTTGTCCAGCATTTGCCACTAGCTTTTTCTTGAAGATTAGTACCATGGAAGTGACGATTAACATCACTCCAAGGCTCGTGGTTAAGATGTGTTTATAGGCTTCTGGATCAGTAAAAAGCGTTTTTAGTAATAGCGCAGTGACTGCCGACGCGGGGATACTTCCCAGCAACAATAGGGTGACAATTCGCCAGCGAATGGTGCCTTGGCGTCGATGCAGAACGACACCACCAGCTTTGGTGACGGCGGCGTAAAGTAGGTCGGTACCGACTGCAATATGTGGTGGAAAGCCGAACAGCAACAGGATAGGTGTCATCAATGAGCCACCACCTACACCGGTTAAACCCACTGCAAAGCCAACGGCTGCCCCCGCTAATATGTAGAGTATAAATTCCATCTTATTACAGCGCCGTAAAGGTTAGATAACGTGCTGTTTTATAGGCTAAATCACTACAACTTGGTTGGATCGATACTTCTCTATGATGCATTCAGTGGCTGGTCCCAGTGGATAAACTCTTCGGTCAACGTAAACAATTAATCGCAAACGCAAAAAATAAAAAAAATCTAAATTAGCGGTTGGTAAATTTATAGATTCTGACCTATTCTGCAAAGTAATATTTTTTCATATTTTTATACCTGGTAACTATAACCTTTTAGGGGAAGAGCTTATGAAGCTGCAACAACTGCGCTACATTTGGGAAGTCGCGCGGCATGATTTGAACGTATCGGTTAC
>JAKSAW010000621.1 GCA_022361455.1 Pseudomonadales bacterium
ACCGCGTTAGCACATCTCAAACACGCTTAGAGATAGTTCAGAATGTTGCTACCAACTTAGCAAACTCTATGACGGGCGTGAATGTAGGTTTAATGGCCTTTAACACTTCGGGTTCCGCGAACGAAGGCGGACATATGTTATTGCCAATTGGTGATATCGATACCAATCGGTCTCAGTTTATTACGCAAGTTAATGCAATGACCCCTTACACGTGGACTCCACTAGCCGAATCATTGTTTGAGGGTTTGAGGTACTATGAAGGAGAAAGACCTTTCTTAGACCGTTCACCTATTGCATCCGTCATGTCTGGAAGCTACTACGACAGCCCTATTCAAAATGAATGCCAGTCTAATAACATCGTGGTGTTAACGGATGGTGAGCCAACTTATGATGCGGATCCTACATCTCGCTACTACGATTCCAGCACAGACGGACGAAATCACAATACAATCGAAGCTAAAGTAGGAAATTGTTCTGGCAACTGCCTGGATGAGATATCCAAATACATGGCAACAAGAGACATCACAAGTAAGTACACTGGTGATCAGCACATCAATACCTATACGGTGGGTTTTGATATTAATAATTCACTGCTGAAAAACACTGCGATCAATGGCGGCGGCGCTGATCAATACTACTTAGCTAACGATGCTGAATCATTAGAGAATGCGTTTAATGCGATTGTAAGAAAAGTACTGGCCACCAGTACGACCTTCGTCGCACCAGGTATAGCAGTAAACACTTTCAACCGTTTGAATCATTTGGATACTCTGTACTTCTCTGTATTCGAACCAAGGCTAGAACCCAACTGGCAAGGTAACTTGAAGCGTTATCAATTGGCCTCTGGTGGTATCGTCACTGATGCTGATGGCGAGGAAGCTGTTGATGACAGTACAGGTTTCTTCAAGCGTTCATCCAGAAGCTGGTGGAGCGCAACAGAGGATGGACCTGATGTAGCCTCGGGCGGCGCATCTTACAAACACAAAGATGCCAATGCAGATCGCAAGGTCTACACCTATTATTCTGGGTCAGCGAGCCGACAACTTACCAATTCAGCTAATGCTGTAAGCGTTGCCAATAAGGCCAACATAACCAAAGCGATGTTTGGCGACGCTGCGATGTCGGACGCAACCCATGAGCAGTTAATAAACTGGACCCGTGGTGCTGACGTCTTTGATGAAGATGGTGATGGTAGTACGACTGATAGCCGTCACTTTATTTCGGATCCTCTTCATTCAAAACCGCACCTATTAATATATGGAGGCTCATCTGCTTCTCCCGATGTAAGTGTGTTCTTTGGTGATAACCAGGGCTTCCTACACGCTATCGATGGCAACACAGGAGAAACTCATTTTTCCTTTATTCCAGAAGAGTTATTGGAAAACCAGCAGATTCTTATGGATAACAGTGCTGATAGTGATCGCACCTACGGAATCGATGGTTCAGTTGCTAGTTGGCAATATGATCAAAACAAAGATGGTACAATTAGCGGTAGTGATCATGTTTACATTTACTTCGGTATGCGAAGAGGTGGAAACAATTACTATGCGCTAGATGTGACCAACAGAAATAGTCCGGAAGTTTTATTCACCATTGAAGGTGGCACGGGTGATTTCAAAGAGCTTGGTCAAACCTGGTCAAAACCAGTGAAAACCAAAAT
>JAKSAW010000794.1 GCA_022361455.1 Pseudomonadales bacterium
AAAAACCCATTGTCCATTTTGTCAAAGGGCTAGAAATTAAACTTTGGGTGGAAAAAGATTTATTGATGGCGAGCGTTAGACCCTAATCGGCTAAATGCTCGGCACGAATTAAAGTTTCCAACTCAATATCTTCTAAAGGTTTGCCCATATCAATCACTACACAACAGCGCTGTTCTTCGGGAGACAGATAATCTTGATCACAGAGTTGTCGTTCTAATACTTGCAGATCTGCCTCTGAGGCATCCTGCCCAGCCGCCATTCGAGCACGAATACGATTGCGAGCCGTTTCTTCATCGATAGCACAATCCAAAATAGCAAAAGGCACTTTTAATTGTTCACCTAAATAACGGAATTGGCGGCGCACTGATTGTCGCAAAAAGGTGGCATCTACTATTACCGAATAGCCAGCGTTTATCAGCCCACTGGTGACTTGCTCTAATCGAGAAAAGGTTCGTTGGGTCGCTTCTTGGGTATAGATTCCCGCGTCAAGGGTAGAGCCACTGTTTTGATTAGCAGTAATACCAAACAAACGCTTGCGCTCCACATCAGATCTAATATGAACAGCATTAATTTTTCCGGAAACAAAGCGCGCCATAGTAGATTTTCCCGATCCTGACACCCCATGAGTAATATAAAGGCATGGCTGAGTCTTTTGCGTGTATTGCTCCGCTAACTCAACATAGGATAAATAGGACTTATACAACTGCTGTTTTTCTTCCTCAGCAGCTTGCTGCAATCGCAAGATAGCAACCTTGGCGCGAACCAGTGCCCGGTAGACCTTATAAAAATTTAATAGGGCTACGCCTTCGTAATCTCCACTTTGCTCTAGGTATCCATTTAAACAATGGTTGGCAAGCTCGTCGTATCCTTGATGCTCCATATCCATCAACAGGAAGGCTAGCTCACTCATCACATCGATCCAACGAAACTCATCATTGAATTCAATACAATCGAAAGACAAGGCACCATCATCGCGCCACAAAATATTATTCAGATGCAAATCACCGTGACAAGCCCGCACAAAACCATTTTGTTTACGCTCCTCGAATTGAGAATTCAAGCCATCCAATTGCGCCAAGCTCCAAGTCTTTAATCTTTGCAGCGATTGCAAATCGGTGGAATCATTAATCAATGGTTCAATTTGAGCAAAGTTTTCTGTGATGGGATAACCAATGGCCTCTGGACTGCCCCAAGCAGCCATCGAGCCAGCTGACTCAATACGGTTATGCAAGTCAGCTAGGCTTAACCCCAGCGAATGAGCCTGTTGGGGAGAGAAATCAGCACCATCAATAACGCAGGACAGCAACTCTGATTGGGAAAACTGTTTCATCTTGACCAAATACTCTAAACCACCTTCTAACTCACAAGATAAATGGTAAGACTCGCCCTCCTGCTTTAGCGCCAATACCGACTGATAAACATCACCAGAAAACACCTGGTTGCGAGTTAGTTCTTGCTCACAGAAGTAACGACGCTTATCTAAACTAGAAAAATTTAAGAAACCAAAATCCACTGGCTTTTTGACTTTATAGGCGAACTCACCTGTTAGAAATACCCAGGAGATATGCGTTTCAATCACCTCTATGTCACCACATTGATGAGGGTAAACGGCAGGATCCGTTAGTATGCGTACTATCTGTTCAGCATCCATCCTATTAATGTCCCACTTTTAGACTTTTCTATTTTTTCCTAGATCTAACTTTAGCCCAAGAGTATCTTTGAGTTTGGGCTGGTTAGGGCTACAAAGCACAGTTTGACTCAGCAAAATGAGCCGCTGATTGATATACATCATAGCCCTAATCCACTGAATTAAAGAAACTCTATTTATTGAATAACCATTAGTGGGAGTAAGATCATGAGCGAAGCAGCCGTCGCAACGGAAGCCAGCGCAGAAGCAAAATTAGCCCAAACCCAAGCCAAGGACCTGATGACTAAGCAGATTTTACCGGCATATGGTGAATGGTCTGTTAAGGACCTAGCAGAATTTTTGGTATCCAACGGCATTTCTGGTGCGCCAGTGGTGGATAATGAAGACCGTCTTATTGGTGTTGTTTCGGTAACAGACGTTGCACGACATGCGAGCATTTCTAATGAAGAAACGGATGTGCGTGCCGCTCATGAATATTACACAGACGAGTTAAATATCAATTTCGATGACGAGTTTATTAATGAGTTCGAAAACGAGCCGCAGAACCAAACTAGCGTCAAAGATATCATGACACCAACAGTTCATGACGTTGCGAGCGATGCATCTATAAAAGAAGTTTCTTCCGCAATGGTGCGCAACAGAATTCATCGTGTGTTTGTTAGCGACAACCAGAAAATTGTTGGCGTTGTATCGGCGCTAGACGTGCTAAGGTTGATCGACTAGCTATCTGCTAAAGTCGGTCTTGCAGCAAAGATTCTCTCAGCCCATAGGGGTCTTGATGGATAATAACATCGGCCCCAGGGAAGTGATCCAACAACATCGCTTCTACTCGGTCAGAGATTGCGTGGGCTTCATCCAAGGTTAGTTGGCCGTCCATCTCCAAGTGCATTTGAATAATCTTGGTGGGCCCTGATTGTCGGGTACGCATGTCATGAAGACCTTTGACTTTCTCCTCTTTAAGAACGATCGCTTCAATTTTATCTAACTCTTCATCAGGTAATTCACGATCCAACAAATGTTGAATCGCTTCATTCGCCACTTGAAATGCACTGTAAAAAATAAATATAGAAATCCCTATTCCCGCTATCGCATCGAAACCGGTCCAACCATAGATCGCCAACAATAATGCGACCACGATGGCTAAGTTTGTCAGCAAGTCTGCAGCATAGTGAAGGCTATCCGCTTTTATTGCCACCGACTGAGTTTTAGCGATGGTGTACCGTTGCAGCGCCAACAATAAACAAGTAGCCGCGATTGAAAACACCATCACGGCAATGGCCACATTAGCGGCTTGTAGTTCTCGAGGGTTAAGAATACGGTCGACGGCATGCAGCATTAAAAAAACTGCCGAACCCGCGATAAAGGTAGCCTGCCCCAAGGCTGCTAAAGATTCTGCTTTTCCATGACCAAAACGATGTTCCTCATCAGCGGGCTGCAAGGCGTAGCGAATCGCAATCAGGTTCACAATGGACGCTGCAGCATCCATTAGGGAGTCAACCAAAGATGCTAGTAAACCTACAGAGCCAGACATCCCCCAAGCAATGACTTTAGCCACGATTAAAATCACCGCAGTCGCAACAGAAGCAAGCGATGTAATTTTTAACAGGCGATGTTGCTTAGATGTATTCATGAATAAATTATAGAATAGCTAACTCGGTGGCGCCGTTTTCTTGGTAATTTGCTTCTTAACACGATGGGTAACAAACCAAACGCTAACAACGATGACAGGCACACTGACCGCCGGAATAATTGAAGCGAGGGCTGGATCAATATTCTTACTTAATGGCGCTAGCATGTATTTTAAAAGGCCAACCATATAATAACTAATAGCCGCCACGGATAAACCTTCCACTGTTTGTTGTAAACGCAATTGCATTTTGCTGCGTTTATTCATGGACCCTAACAGACGTTGATTTTGCTCTTCTAAAGTAAGGTCTACACGTGTACTCAACAATTCTCCAGCGCGACCAATTCGACGGGATAGATCTTCCAAGCGGGCTTGCACTGATTCACAAGTTCTAATGGCAGGCGTAAATCGCCGCTCTAAAAACTCTGGGATACTCTGAATGCCTTCCAACTCACTACGATTAAAATAACTTAAGCGATTGTCGACAAGTTTGTAGTAGGCCTTAGTGGCCTCAAAACGGGAATTAGTTTGTGCCCGTTGTTTTTCCACTTCACCAGCGAGTGCAGTTAAATATTTCAGCAAGCGCCGCTCATCGTCAGGTTTATCAATTTCCGATATTTGGCGAATGATGTTGGCCAACTCAGTGTCCATCAACGTCACCGTGCTGCTGAGTTCGCGGGCAGCAGGCATCGATAAAAGTGCCATGATTCGGTAGGCTTCAATCTCTAAAATTTGCCGGATCAAACGACCGGTCTGGCAAGCGTTCAATCCGTTATCAACCACAAAGACGCGACTAAAACCATCGTTGTGTAAACGAAACGCAGTCCATACGGTAGCGAGCTGATCCAAGGTTTCACAACCTATTAAACGCTGCCCCTCAAAGTATTGTTTTAAATTTTCTCGGGAATGGGGTTCTTCTGGTTTGGGATGCACTAACAAATGTACGCCAACGAGAAATTCACCAGGAATAGAATCCAGCCAACGCTGTGGCAACAACGACAATGCCGTTTGTTCAAAACCGGGTTGATAGGAGCCT
This sequence comes from Pseudomonadales bacterium, assembly GCA_022361455.1. Lineage (GTDB taxonomy): Bacteria > Pseudomonadota > Gammaproteobacteria > Pseudomonadales > Ketobacteraceae. The sequence goes on from JAKSAW010000794.1 coordinate 4,312, forward strand.
TGAGAGGGAACCGGCATAAGAATAGTGTAGGTTGAAAACTCAGTGTGCTTTTCCCAACGGATCTCAAACTCACCAAAGTCTTGGTAATAGCAAGAAGCATTTCTCGCCGGCGGATTTACACTGTATTGATTTGCCAGATCACACAAAACCTGATGCTGCTCAGATTCAGTCACATTCTCATTGAGCATCGCAATATGCGATACCGCCAACGGGCCCGAAACTACCGGAAACGGCCGGTTGTGCAGCTCTTGATATAGCGAATCTCTTAAGGGATGTGCTTTAAATAACCACTGTGGTTGGTAGCCATTAGTTCCCAAAATATTCCCCTACCCCAAACAAAGTGAGGCTGATTATAGGGACAATTTCGCCAGAACCAAAGCCTGACCAGCAAGTCTTATCTTGCCATCAATTGATGTACATCAGCGCTAGCCACTTGAATCAGGGCCCAACCAGAGCCATATTGTGTGCATAGAACTCAACATGAAATCGGAGCTCATCATGGCGAATACTAGGCCTCCAGCGGTAGCAGGGTTGTTCTATTCCGGCCAAGCAGGCCAATTACAACAGGATGTTGACTCACTGCTAAACGCCGCATCGCCCATCGAGTGTCACAAAAAGCCCAAGGCCATCATTGCTCCCCACGCGGGTTATGTTTACTCGGGCCCATCAGCCGCAAAGGTTTACCAGTTGCTACTTCCTTTTCGTGAATCCTACAGGCATGTGGTTTTATTGGGACCTTCACATCGAGTTGGTTTCAACGGTATCGCGACCAGTAGCGCAGATTATTTTTCAACGCCTTTAGGTGACGTTCCTTGCGATCGTCCATTGATTGAAACCGCACTTACATGTGCAGGCGTACAATGTCTCGATCAAGCCCATGCCGAGGAGCATAGCCTGGAAGTGCATTTACCTTTTCTACAAACAGTTCTCTCAGACTTCAAACTGACACCGTTGGTGGTGGGAGATTGCTTGCCAAGCATGTGCGGTGAAGTCATCAATACGCTGTGGGGCGAGCCAGATACCCTGTTTGTTATCAGCTCAGATTTAAGTCATTTCTTAGATTACGACACTGCTAACGCCTTAGATCAAAAAACCTGCCAGGCCATCGAGGCATTTGACGGTGACGCCATAAGCTATGAACAAGCCTG
>JAKSAW010000623.1 GCA_022361455.1 Pseudomonadales bacterium
AGTGATCATAAGCTTCTCGATAACTATGATTTATACCCTTTATGTCATTAATACCGCAAAATGGGCACTTTCCCGCACCGTTGACCTGCATGAACGTATTATAGTGATCATCAATATCGCCAATCTTAGCTCGCAACACAGCAAGATTTAGTAGTGATTTAGAATATAAACCTTTGAAAAAGGTACCAAGCTTTTCGGCTATCTCGCTATGATTAATAGCGATGTCAGCGTAACGAGCTGACTCTGTATTTGGATCGTTATCGCAAATATTTTCTACGTCATTATTGCCTTTATACCACATTTCAAACTTAGCGATCTCAGCTGCATTTAATCTGGAAAACAGGCCGTGAACAAGCTCAACGTGGGTATAGAAAAAATCCGCGCCAGCTGTATCTGAGTAAAAGAAAGCTTCCATAAGCTCTCGCAATTCTACATTGGCGTCGAATAGGCTAAGATCAAAATCTCTATTGGTTGGCGCCTTACACCACACTTCATTAAAGATGAAGTCGATATATGTTTGCATCTTCTCCATTCGGTGCGGAACATACGTATATGGGAACAACATTATTGATCGTGCTCCCCACGATCCGAATCGTCACTTTCAAGAATAGTCTTGATCAGTAGCAACTTCTCCACCGAATCTCCTAGCTCACGATGGATCTCGTTGATAAGTTGCTCACTGTTTTCATCGCCCGATTCAAAGCGCTTACGCAGTTTTTCCAGAATCCCTTGGGCATAGGCACCGATCGTTTCTTTTTTCCCAAAGGTATTCATTGTAATTTTATTGATCGAGGCTCCAAGCGTGTTGTAATCAGGTTGATGGATATGAACTTTATTAGTTCTCTTATCTTTGTTGAACACCAAAACCTTTTCAGGCTTGCTATCGGAAATCAAAAACGGTGTATGGGTGGTTATTAGCATATCCTGACTGGCTTCTCCCTTATCCGGGAAACACTCACGCAGACGGCTGATAAAGTTAGCTCGCCAGTCGGGGTTAAAGTGAGTTTCAGGTTCGTCTAGCAAAAACAGGCTGTTAGTGTTGCGAAACAGCAAGCAAAGGCCGAGGCTGTGCAGCAATTGGTGCTCACCGTCCGATAACTCTTTCAGCATCATCGGCTCACTCACGCCCTGCTTGCTAAAGCACACAAACTTAAAACGCATAATGCGTTCATCTGAGGCCAGGATTGGTACAGTTTCGCTAACGTAGTGGCTGTTACTTTGGTACAAATCCGCTTTTAATTGATCATTGACTGTATGAAGGTTTAGCGTTAATAACACCTGAAAGGCTTGAAACAAAGAGAGTGGGTCGTTGTTGAAATTTTCACGAAAAGCTTGTTTGGTTGCATCGTTCACCCAATAGTCGAGGATCAGGGTGTCATTGCTATCGTCTTCATAACTCAGGGTGGCGCAGCGTCTTAGACGCTCCAATATGGGGTCTACCTTTTCGTTTGAATCTTCTGTCTTATCGAGGTTGTACAAGAGATTCAGATAGTAGCGTTCTCTTTGCTCTTCTTCATCATAGAATGAACTTAGCGCATGATTTCTCTTAGTTACGATATCAACAGATTTCTCATTTTCTAGCGCAAAATTTTCAAATTGTTCGGGCGTCAGTTCGATACGGCGGCGTAGGATAATACGAAACTCCTTTAGTGATTCAATGCCTACATCATCACGAAACGGTTGCAAAGTAATTTCGTCCGAAAACAGTAAATTACACAACAA
>JAKSAW010000420.1 GCA_022361455.1 Pseudomonadales bacterium
GATTATAAGTTTAGTGAAGTTTCAAACGAAGGGCGTGCAACTTTTGAAACTACTAAAGGTGCGTTTCGCGCGATAACTGGCGCTATTCAGAAACAGGAAAAATCCTCATATATGGTCAAAACGCCACTTGCCGTGATTGGTGTACGGGGTACTGACTTTTGGGGAGGGTTTATTTTTGGCGATCAGCTGGATGTGACTGTGCTCTCTGGAAAAGGGGTTTATGTTGAATCTAGTGAAGGGCGCGTGCTTTTAAATATTGAAGAAGGTACAACGGTTAAGGCAAACCAGCTAGCACCTAGTGAGCCCAAGGTTTGGCCGAAACAAAAGCTTGAAAAGGCCGTTGCGTCGGTTACTTTAGATTGATTATATCTATTCCAGCTCCTGTTCTTGTTCCTGCAAAATAATTAAAGATGCTGCACTGAGTTGCAGCATCTTCAAAACTACTAACTAATACTTCGATCTAGGCAAACTCATAAAGCGCATTAACTCCTGTACAGGCCACATTGTGCGGGCTGTGGTGAAGTGGGTTCTGTGCTTTTTTGTTGCTGGCTACTTGTTGTTGTAATTCACTTAGTGGAATGTCAACTTTGCTGCTAACGGCTTCCGCTTCTTCCTGAACCATTTGCTTAGCTTTAAACAGTTGCATTTGAATACGGCTGTAAACATTCACTGCACCATCACCGCTGGTTTCGATGGGCAAAAAGATCGCATCGGGATATCGCTCGGTAATCATGGCCTGTACGCCATCTGATACTGCGCTTGAAGGCATGCATCCAAAGGGCTTAACACTCAGAGTCATATTGGATTTTTTCTTGGCCACATTCAAAATCAGTTTGCCGACTTCCATATGACCCTCACCACCTTTCAAGTTGGTGTTGTAAAAGTCATGGCTAACTTCCGCGACCTTGTGCATGTCAGGTAGTTTGTAGCCTCGCAAGCCAGCAATAGGTGCGAACACCTTAAATAGCGCTGGAATTGCCCATTCGCCAGCTTTTAAAAGCATCAAGCGCTTGCGGGTGTTAACGCCCTCCAAGCTAAATTTACTACCACCTTCTCCACCTTTGTCGGTGCCGCGCAGTTCCAAGCGTTGTCGCACATCTGCTTGTGCTTGCCAAATTAGATATTGAATCCATGCAGCGACTGGTTGTACCTCTACTTCCGCGCCTTCTTCCTCTAGAAAACGTTGTAGATGATAGTTGCCATCACCCTCGGTGGTCATAGCCCAGAACTCACCAATAATGGATACCTTTGGTTTTATTCTTGATCGGTCTACTTTAACAGCGGCAAACTCTTTGCGGGATTTCCATAAAGCTTTGACATAGCTTTTATTATTTTGCAAAGCATCACAGAGATATTCTTTGCTCTTAGTAAACGCTTTGTCGGTATCGCCTTTGTTCACTTCGTAAGGACGAATGCGATAGGTAAGCGCATTTAATACATCACCTGCCACAATACCTTTGGTCATATTGGCGATAAATTTAGGACCGAAATCTAAACCCGATTCTTCGCCAGTGACTTTTTGTACACCCTTTGTTTGCTCGAAAAAGGAAACTCGAAAACCATCGAAGCCAGCGTCTCTTAGTGCTTTCCGATATTCGGTGATATAGGTGCCAAAGCGACAGGGGCCGCAGGAACCGATGGTAATGAAGATATAGTTCTTAACGATATCTTCGGCAGATACGCCGCTACGTCTTAAGCTGACTAAATACTTAACTAGGTTACCCACGGTGAAGTAGGTCGGATTGCATTGGCCGCGGTTACCATATTCCTTGCCATAACGGAGGGCCTCGTTATCAGGTACATCAAGGGCTTTCATTTTATAGCCAGCACCGGTAAAAGCGGCTTGTATAAACATATCATGTGCAGCGGTAAGGCCGGCAAACAGAATAGTAGTATGAGCTCTCTGAGATTTAGTGAAATCGCGAGGAGCGGGATCATGCCAATGATCATAATCATTATCCGTGGCAATGATCACAGCTTCTTTCTTTTCTGAAGTTTTTGGATCGTAAGATTCTACCATTCCCATAGCTTGTTCCTTAATCGATTGTAACCACTTCAATCAGTTCATTTGTTTTATGCTGACTCAAAAAGCTTGGTTCCACTGCTTTATCATCAACTTTTATTTGTTTGGTGTTAGGTTTGTCTGCGAGCAAGCCTTGCTCTTTAAAAGCTACGGCTTGTTGTAGTTTATGCTTTAGGGCTGCGGCATCGGCTAAGCGCTCTTCTGCCATCATTAAAGTATGAGCATAAGTTTTTACACGAATTTTTATTGAGCCACTGGGCTTATTGGCATCAATATCGTGAAGTGCAGAATAGGGGGTTTCTGTTGCACCAATAATATTATCAATCATGCCGTAAGTTGGTGCATCGTGTCCGCATTTAAAACTTGATAAGTCTAGTACAGCGATATTCGGGTGCCGCGCAGCGAACTTGGCCGCCCATACTTTTTGAACGCTGTTAACACTATAGTTTTCTGGCCAAACATCATGAATTTCTAAGGGTGAATCGATACGTCCCATTTCAAGATCTTTGGCAAAGAATTTGTCTAAGTATTCGCGATCCTTGGGGATCGATTTAATACTAAGAATGGGATACCCCAACGCTTGGAACTCTTCGAGTATGCCGTGATTTAATCCCAGATCATTATGATATGGTCTGCCAATCATTAGGATGGCGACCTTGTTTTCTTGCTCTACATACTCGAGGATTTCTCGACCCCTCTCCTGCATATAGACATCAAAGTTCTTTAATGCCTTGAATGCTTCATCAATGGCAAAGTCACTTTCATCTTCTGTCATCTGCAGTTGCTCGCCTAGGGCGTCGAACATTAACTTTTTCAGTAGCAGTGGCTCACCCAAGCTTATAGTTGGGTTAATGTATTTGATGTTACGTTCAGCGAAAAAGTCTTTTTCTTTGGTGAAAGCTGCTTTTATAACTTCCGGTGTGCCCGCGACGATAGGGCAGCAAGCTGTGTCCATGGTTTTCTCAACGAAAGTAGGCACATGGGTTAAGCCTGGGAAGAAAATGAAATCGAGCGGCTTTCTGGTGTGGTGCTCAAAGAACAGATTGTGAATATGTGCTTGCACTACCTTTGCTGGAAAGCAGGGATCGACAGAACCGTACTTGCCTCCGGCCTGCCAGTTTTCTTCAGTAGTTTCATCAGAAAATACAACGTTGTGTCGATTAATGCCTAGCGTTTCAAAATAGGTGCGCCAAAATGGCCCGGTGCTCCATACGTTTAATACTCTAGGTATACCTACCCGCATGTGGCGACGTTTTTCGATGGCATCAGTGCCGGATCGATTAAATTGGCGCTCAATAGGAATCCTAGTAACTTTACCGAACCAACCCTTCTTAACAGAAATGTCAGCGAGTGTTGAGTCTTCGCTCGGTAATGGCTCAGGCTTTTTAATTGGTTTAAAGCAATATTTGGCTTCCAAATCCACCATGTTTGGAAAGCGTTTCATGCGTACTCGTCTTTGTTTGTTGAGTTCTCTTAATGCATCGTAATCTTCAACAGTGCCTTTCTCACAAGAAAACCCTGAAATGTAGCGGGCAGTGGTCTCTTTGTTAGGTTCTTTGCTATCAGGCGAGGCGGGAATAACCGTATCGATAAATGTGCGCGAGCAATTGTTAGCGCAAAAATCGCAACGGGTGGTTTCATCGGTAGTAGCTGTATATTGAATATCGATCGCGTTATCTAAACCGACGAAGGTTGAATGCCCTCGGCGTTTCACCACTCTTAAGGCTTCATAGGCTGCACCAATTGCGCCCGCTTCACCGGTGTGTGGGTGAACATGTACTTCTGCTTCTGGTACACGCTCTTTTATATAATCAACCTGTGCTTTTACCGCTGCTAAGTTGTTCTGTGTTCCACCTTGTAAAACAAATACCTTTCCTAGCTCTGACATGCGCGGTATTTGTACCACGTACTGCCAAACGTTTTTGGGTAGAACTAATGCCAAGCCTGCTAGTAATTCTTCGGATGTATAACCTTCTTTTTGAAAATTAACACGATCCGAGTCTAAGAAAACGGCGCAGCCATAACTAAAGTTAGGGGAGAGGTCTGCTTTAAATGCAGTGTCCGCATATTCAGTAACAGGAATACCAAACTGGTCTGCCATAGCTTGCAGCAGCATACCGTTACCGGCACTGCATGCATTTGATAATCTAAAGTTTTGAATATCTTTATTGCGAAGAAATAGTACTTTGATATCTTGGCCGCCGATATCGCAGATAACATCAGCGTCGGGGAAATAATGGGTAGCGCTTTTCATATGCGCCACGGTTTCAACAATATTGCAATCTGCGGACAGTGCTTTTTCAAGCACGTCGCCTGCGTAACCAGTCACGCCAAAGCCGAGAATCTCTAAGTCAATGTTATCATCAACGGCCCATTGTCTTAACTCGGTCATCATGTCTTTCATATCGGCGATAGGATTGCCTTTGGAAAGGCAATAAACCTTTTTAATGACTTCGCTGTTTTCATCGATCAGTACAATCTTACTGGAAGTGGAACCACCATCTAAACCAATCACGCCCTTTAGCTTTTGTTTGGCTTGATACTTTTTGGGTTTAAACTTGGCTACTTTATATTGCTGAACAAATGCATCTGCATCAGATTCATTGGCGGTTAATGCTGGGCCTGCTGCTTCGCCTAACTTTGATTTTCTACCCGTGGTAATAAAAGCAATTAATTTTTCGGTGCCTTCGTAGTAACCAGCGTCTTGCGCATCGCGCATGCCGAATAAAACAGCACCATAAGCGGCATAGTATTCTGAATTGCTAGGTACGCTAATTAAATCCTCGAGTGCAGCAGTTTTATCATAATCGTAGCCGCGCTCTTCCCAGGTTTCTGGAATTCGATACCGCCAGCACTCTTGTAAGAATGGTAAATATGTATTTGGGCCACCCAAAAGAATGACTTGGCTACGAAGTGTGTTGCCTCGCGTTAACACCGAAATGTTTTGTTGAACGATGGCATCCGCCAATGAACACATAATTTCATTTTTGGGTACACCACTTTTTACCAAGTTAACGATATCTGTTTCAGCAAACACACCGCATTTTGCTGCAACATGGTGCAGCTTATTTGGGTCGAAGTGTAATTTGCTGGTTTCGCTTTGTGCCATGCCTACTTTAATGAAGCATTTATCAATAGTGGCGCCGGTACCAGACGCACACTTATCGTTCATTGAAGTAATGGCTTGTTTATTTCCCGTTTCTTTATTTTCTTTAAAAATAATTATTTTTGCGTCTTGTCCACCTAGCTCGATAACGCTACCAGCTTCGGGATGAAGTTTTTCAACAGCAAGCGTAACGGCATTAACTTCCTGAACAAAACGGGCACCAATGGTGGGTGCGATAGGACCTGCACCAGATCCGGTAATAAAGACATGAGATCGTTGAATTAAATCTGAAGGGTACTGGCTCTCGATGAGCTGTAGCATCTCAAGCACTTTTTCTGGCTGCCGCGTTTCATGGCGCTCATACTTGCTCCAAATGATTTCCTTATCGTCAGCAACCACAACAAGTTTTACTGTTGTGGAGCCAACATCAATTCCAATGTATAGCTGATTGTATTCTGGCATGTCACAACTTCGCAGACGCTTGTTATTAATTATTGTTGAGCTTAATTAGTTGACCGTAGTGCTCGGATTTGAAATAGAAACACAGTTTTATTGAGGATGCAACCAATGCAAATTAAATGCTTTTTTGGATTGTGAGTCACTCTTTAATTTTTATTCCGACTACTTAAATCGAAAGCCTTTAGTGAGAAAATTTGAAGGAATACATTCCTTACAAAAAGTGGGGTTTAATGAAAAGAATAAAGTGAATTAAAGCTAAAGGTTTGTACTATTAAAAGTTGCTTTGGGATAAGAAGTGATGAGCAGCAAGGCTCATCACTTATAAATCAGGATTCGACTAAAGCCAGAGAAAGTCGGTTTAGCTTTCTGCGGTTACTTCCTCACGAATACGGTCACAGGCGCTAGTGGCGAACGATACCAATGACTTGTTACTTCGAGAGATGTAAACGTTTTCTACAACGCCATCGCGGATAGAAAGAGAGACTTCACACTGCTTTGCTGTAGCGCCTTTTTCATTGTCTAAATAGGTCCATACCATAGCGCCTGAAGGGGAGTCGTTGCGACGGTTTGGTAAACCAAGTTTACCTTCAACAAAGGCGATTGGTTTGCCGATTAGCGAGCCAACAATTGGGTCAGGGCTGCTAAAGCTGGGCATTTCGGGCATTTCAATGCTTGCGCACCCGCTGAGCATTAGGGTGGAGATTGCCGCTGCAATAATTTGTGGTTTCATGATGCTGTCCTAGCCAAAAAAGAGAGTTCTTATTATTCGGTTTTTTATAACCAAACATTGTGTCTAAAAACTAGGGCTTTTGGCAAGTGAAACCAGCGTTAAAACCAAATTAGATTAGGTGTTCTGCTCTATCCACTTTTCGATATGGTTGACGGAATCTTCATTGAGCTCAATGCCAACAAGAAACTTGTTGTTGGCTGATTTGGTGGTCCAGCGAACGGTGCCGTCTACTAATACGCGATCTTCCTGGCCATCCTGTACGATCCAAAGAGCGATCTCGGAATCGATAAGTACTTCAAAATCAAGCAAAACTTGCATGCCGTAGGCAGAGACATTGATAGTGCTGCATGTTTTAAAATCACTGCCAACGGATGTCACTTGGGACGAACTGATGGACTTTATAAACAGCGTGTCTTGAATTTCTGAGCGAGGGGCGCGACGGCGATCATCGTAAGCTTCTGGCATCATAGAGATCTCAACGGGAATCATTTGTTTGTGAATTATTTGAGTATAGTTATTCCTCGGTAACTGGCGAATGATACAGGTTGTATATCTGTGTGGAGTTTCTTGGGTGCTTGGTGCCTGCCTTGCTAACCGCTGGGTAAACTCACTTCAAAGCATACGGACTTCGGTTGTGAGAGGTTGAAGGCTCTAACGCTGCCATGATGGGCGTTGGCAATTAAGCGCACGATATAGAGGCCCAGTCCAAGGTGAGTGCCGTCTTTGCTTTGCTCAGGTTTGTTACGCACGGAAATTAGCGAATCAAAGAGTTGAAGGGCCATTTGTTCAGGCAGTTGCGAACCCTCGTTGACCACACTAATGATGCAATGCTCGGTATCTGCTTTGATGGTGATTTCGATAGTGCCATTGGGCGGCGTAAAGTCCCTGGCGTTATCCACCAGCTTATCAATCATTTGGGCAATTAGTTCTGGATTCCCATTAATTGAAGAGCTGTTTTCATCAGCTAGTGGCGTGAATGTAAAGCAGTGATCTGGGTATGCTTGTTGGTAGGCTAAACAGAGATCATTTATTAACTGACTTATGTTTAACGCATGAAAGTCTGCGTGTTGCACCATTTGCTCCACTTGGGTGGATTCGCTCATGGCATTGAGGATATTTGCTAAGCGCTGATTCCCTTGCAGTGCTCTCTCGATATAGGGTGGCTGTTCTTCTTTGGGTACACTATCGAGCATCTCTAATGAAGACTTTACAATGGCTAAAGGTGTTCTGATTTCATGAGCAAGCTTATGGGTTAGGCTTTGCAAATACTCGTTGTAATTTTTAACGCTCATTAATAGTGATGCATAGCTCTGACTTAGCTCACCGATTTCATCACTACGATTGTTTGGCTGATAGGGGGTAATGCTACCATCCTCATTAATAGCCTGCTCCGTTTGTGACTTAAGTTTTCTGATCCGCACCGAGAGTGTTGCGGCATAACCCAATAGGATAACAACCACCGTGATAAAAGTGGCCAAGCTAAGGTTCATTGTGCGTCGTAAAGCTTGATTGGTAAAACTGAGTAGTGCGTTTTCAGTTTGCGTAGCCAGCACATATCCTACTACTTGTTCAGAGATAGTGATCGGTTGAATGACCAATAGCACAGATTGGTTGCTTTCATTAAGAGCATACCATTGACTAAAGGGCATGCGAGATTTTTCGCTATTAATAAATAACTCAATGGGAATACGTTGATTGAGTTGTGATAATTGCGTGGAAGCTAAAGGCCATTGATGGGCGAAGCGAACTGGTAGTGTGCTTTCTAAGAAAAAGCGATAGATACGGTTTAGGAGTAGTGCGCCTAAATTTTCGCGGGTAATTAAGGGTAGGTTTAGTTGATCGCTGCCAGATTCAGAAGCTAATAGTGGCCAACCCTTTTCATTGATCACTTGTAAATGCCATGCATCCCGTTGAAACGGTTTTAGCCAATTATTAAGCTCATTTGAGGGAATTAATAGTGTCGGCAGTGATTTTTTATCCGCTGTTGAAAACAGGCGTTTTTGACCTTGATATCTGTCTATTACCTCGAGTCTTAGGCCTTCTTTAACTAAATTAACAGGGATTTTAATTTCTACTTGATAGCCCTGCGTTTGTTCTTGAAGGTTGCCTGACATGTCATAAGAGATTTCTTGCACTTGCGTACTTTTGCCCTGCTTAAAGACCTGGATGGTTCCTGGTGCAGAAGTTAATAATTGGTAATCACTATGTTTGGTTTGAATGCGTATCCAATCATGTTCTTTTAATAGTGGTTGGGTTGGGTTGTAGTATTGGATATCCGAGTCGAAGACCATTAAAAATAAATATAAGTGATCTTCAAAAATAGCTGTTTTTAAAATAGGGTTGGTTGCGTTCTCGTCTGAGCGGAGTAATTTGCTTTCATAGAAACTAATCCATTCATCGTCATAGCCATCAACGACCATTGGGGAGCTGGAAAGCGGTGCGAAAAAAGGTGCTTCTTGGTTCTCTTGGTTGTTATTCTCAGAATTAGTATTTGTTTCGCTGTTATTTGTTTTAGAAAAGCCCGGTTGGGTTTTAATGTGTTCTGCCAAAGGTTTGGTAAAGGCCTGCAAGGTATAGCTTTGTTGCTGACGCACTAATGTTTCCATTTCGCGAACATATTGGCAGCCAGTCCAGGGTAGTAACAGTGTGCAAAGTGACACGATAAATAATTGCTTGGTCAGCGTTAACTTCATGTATTGTTAGCGCCTTTATGCCAGCGATATCCGATTCCATAGACTGTTTGAATGGCATCGAATTCTGAGTCTAAGGCCAAGAACTTTTTGCGAATACGTTTGATATGAGAAGTGATAGTGTTGTCATCTAGTACCACATTGGCGGCATCCATTAATTGCTGACGACTCTTAACATGACCGGGATGGCTGACTAATGCATGAATCATCCAAAATTCCGTGAGCGTTAACTCTACTTCTTGATCTTTCCAGCGTATGTCAATTCGATCTAGATCCAATAAAAGGTGATCACATTCCAAAATTTGATTTTGCGGATGATCATTTTTTACTGCATCCAAACGTCGAAATAGGGCAACAACGCGCGCTAGCAAATGGGGCATGCTGATATCTTTTGTTAAATAGTCATCAGCACCGAGGCGGAGTCCCGATATGGCATCTAGTTCATTGTCGCGGGCGGTTAGAAATATGATGGGTAGGTTGGCGGATTGTTGGCGCAATTCGCGACATAGATCGAAGCCGCCTTCGATTTCGTCTTTCAGGCCAACATCAATCACTACTAAATCTGGCAGGCTTTTGGAGAAGCTTTTTAAGGCATCTTGGCGATTGTCATAAAGGCTGACGTCGTAACCGCTGCGAGTAAACAGGTCTCGATAGTTTTCGCGAATCGCTGGTTCGTCTTCAACAATGGCAATGTGGCGTTTCATGGTGTGTCCGAGAGTTTGGTTTCAGCTATTTTAGGAGTTGTTGTGAATCAAGTGTACCAATTAATGCCCGAATCCGGAGCGCTTGCCATAATTCGCCATAATTGATCAGGGCAATGCCTTAATCAATGCCCCACAGTGCCTCAATCTGACGATGTAATGCCCCTATGAATCATTGCGGGGAGCAAGAACATGTCAACAAAGCTGTGCATTCCAAACAATAATCGCCACCCAGACCATCGTTTATGGGACCGTGCCCGCGGGCTGGATCTGTGGTGTTCCGGATTCGTGTTGCTGGTTTTTCTACTTTTTCAGTCTTCAGCCAATGCCGCGGCCGAGGTATATGAAAACTTGGATCAGGTGGGAGCTGGGAGTTTGCTGACCCATGAAGCTGGTGAGTATCGAAGCTTATTGCGCATGGGGAATAGCATAGCTCTTCAAGTCAACGGCATGTTAGTCAATGCGGAGATTGAGCAGCAGTTTAAAAATGATTCTCAAGAATGGATTGAAGCGACCTATGTGTTTCCTCTGCCAAGCGAAAGTGCGGTTAACAGTATGCACATTAAAATAGGCGATCGGATTATTGAGGGCGTGATTAAGGAGCGACAACAAGCAAAGAAAATTTACCTGCAAGCCAAGAAGCAGGGAAAACACACAGGTTTGTTGGAGCAGCAGAGGCCCAACCTCTTTACTACCAAGGTTGCCAACATAGCGCCCGGTGAAACGGTGGTGGTGGCATTCAGTTACTTGCAGACACTCGATTATGATCAGGGAGAATTCTCGCTACGCATACCGCTAACGTTAACGCCACGATATATTCCAGGTAACCCCCTGATTAGTGATTTAAATAAAGCTGGCTATCAGCAAGATGATTTGCCAGCCCTTAGTCAAACTCAGCTTATGGATGTAGGCGCTAAAGGCTGGTCGTTTGCAACCGATCAAGTGCCGGATGCACCTGAAATTACACCGCCTCAAATATTGCCTTCTGATGCAATTAATCATCGAGCACAGTTGTCGGTGCACCTAAAACCAGGTTTTGAATTAGCTGAAGTGGTTTCTCCCTATCACAATATTAAAACTCAGCGACAGAGCGATAGTTACTTAATAAAGCCTGCGAATAATCCTGTCATTATGAATAAAGACTTTGTGCTGACTTGGCGCCCTGTTCCTCAACAAGCACCGACGGCGGCAGTTTTTAAAGAATCAAAGAGCAATAACAAAACACCAATCGTCGCTGAGCATGGGTTGCTAATGTTGATGCCCCCTGAGCGCATTAGCGGTGATGTAGTACCGCCCCGTGAGTTGATTATTATTATCGATACCTCTGGTTCTATGGCGGGGGCATCCATAGAGCAAGCGAAGCAGGCAGTGCAAATGGCGCTGAAGAAATTGCGCCCTCAAGACCTATTTAATGTCATTGAGTTTAATTCTGTGCATCGTTCACTGTTCGCCTCTTCAGAGCCAGCTTCGCATAGTGCGAAGCGGCAGGCTATGCGATTTGTATCGAGTTTAAAGGCAAATGGCGGTACAGAAATGTATAGCGCGCTTGATGCAGCTTTTCAGTTTCCCTATCAAGAAACTCATTTACGCCAGGTAGTTTTTATCACTGATGGCAGTGTTGGTAATGAGCATGCATTGTTTGAATTAATTCATCGGGACCTTGGTAATAGTCGTCTCTATACAGTGGGTATAGGTTCTGCCCCCAATGAGTTCTTTATGCGTAAGGCGGCTGAGTTTGGCAAGGGTTCTCATGCTTTTATCGGGTCACCTCAAGAAGTGCAGACCAAAATAGCGGCACTTTTTGGCAAGATTGAGAAACCCGTGATGACCAACATTCGAATTCAAGCGGAAGGAGTGAAAGCCGAGGTGTTTCCCGCGTTGATACCCGACTTGTATCAAGGGGAGCCTTTAATCGTTCATGCCAAATTTGATCAGTGGCCGAGATCGCTATTAATCGAGGGGGAATTTGATGGGCAACCATGGTCGCAAACCTTATTGTTGCACGCAAAAGCTGATGCGGCAGGTGTAGCCACATTATGGGCAAGGGAAAAAGTACAATCCTTGGAAGACCAAGGTGTGGTGAAAGGCAATCGTGATCAATACAAGCAGCAAATTTTAGCCATTGGATTGGATTATGGCATCGTCACGCGATTCACTAGCTTTGTTGCTGTGGCAAAAGAAGTTGTCAGGCCTACAACTGATTCACTGAAGTCTAAATCAGTGCCAAATTTAATGCCTGCAGGTTCAAAACAGCCGCCGCCAACGGTTGGAATGCCTTCAACAGCCCTAGGGGTTGATCAAATGTTGTGGTTGGGTTTGCTCTGTATGCTCTCAGCGCTTATGCTCTACGTTCTGCAATATCGTTGTCATTTTTTTGCAATAAGATGTGACACCGAGGAGGCTAGACATGATTTCTAGGCTTCTCACTGCTGGACTGTTGCTATTTGGTGGCTGGCAATTGGGCCATGGAGCTTATTTGCTAGCAAAAGCTGAGCTGGCGCAATGGTTATTAGAGCAGGCATGGGCGGAAATGCAGGCTAATGCGCAGCGTATAGATACACAAAGAGCTGATCTTATAGAAAACTCAGCGTCTGGTGATAGTGCTGTAGAAAAAAAAGGCGCTAATTTAAAACCAGTGCCACCATGGCCATGGGCAGATACTTGGCCGATGGCCAAGATGAAGTGGCCATCGTTAAATAAAGAGTTGATTGTGTTAGAGGGGGCTAGTGGGCGCAATTTAGCGTTTGGTCCCGCGCATTTATCAGCAAGCACGATGCCTGGCCAAACAGGAGTGAGTGTTATCGGTGGACATCGGGATACTCATTTTGAATTTTTGCAACAGGTTCTCATCGGTGATGAGTTTGTTGTACAAATGGCTAACGGTGACGAGTATCGGTTTCAGGTCAAGGAAATCATCATTGCGGACGTGCGAGAATCTCAGATTCGATTAGATTCGGATATAGCCAAAATTGCTTTGGTGGCTTGTTATCCGTTTTCTGATTTAGGGGCTGGAAGTCCCTTGCGTTACTTGGTGTTAGCGGATTTGATGTTGACCAAAAAAACGGGAAAAGTTGAACGGGTACCACCGACAACCCAGAAATTGCTGACTACAATGAGTGTGTAAAAATATATCGGGGCGGTTTTACATGACAAGACAAAACGGGGACACGGTTACACTTTATCGGTCTGTTGGACCAGGGCAATTAAAGTGTATCGCCGAATCTGGTTGGAAGAAGTTTCCACCAAGATTGCATTGGCAACCTTATTTTTACCCCATGCTTCATGAGTCATTCGCACATAAAATTGCTTCGCAATGGAATGTAAGGCAATCAGGCGTAGGATATGTTTTACGATTTAAGGTTCGTAGATCCTATATTGAAAGCTTACCAGTATACATGGTGGGTGGGCCGGAGCATCGCGAGTATAGGATTGCTGCAAAGAGGCTGCATGAGCTCAACGATAGTATTATGGGTTCAATAGAAATGGTTGCTACATATCACGAAGAGCCAAAACAATCACTTTGGCAATCGGCAGTAGCCTGGGCATAAAATCTCAGGGTGTTCAGGCTGGTAGATTAATAGAGTTCTGAATGCTGAATAAGAACTGAGAAATAAAAAGACTTAGAATCTTAAAACAAAAGGCGCCTGTCATTTTATATGACAGGCGCCTTTTTTGTGCTTAGCGTTTTTGTTCTAAAGACGATTAAATGCCGTAAATAGCTTTACGCTGGCTTTTTAATATTTCCTGCTCATCTCGCCAAACTACTTTGCCAGATTGAGTGTCCAGCAACTGAAGAGAGATGCGATAGTAAACTTCTTTGTTGGTGGGCTTGGTGCGAATGATATTCGCTAATGATCCATAAACGACATAATCTGCTTCCACTTCAGCGCCAATGAATTGTGCTGCTTGAGGAGTGGTAGCGCCGTAGTCTAATAAGTCTTTGGCGCGTTCACGGCTTGCTTGTACGGATTCGTTCTTGCTAAAAGTGAACTTGCCTGATTTGTTTAACTCTTCGAAAACGCTCGCAGTCATTGGTGCAACATCAATGCTTTGATGAGTGTGGTTAGTAATGGCGTCTACCGCTATTGCTGGACGTTTTCTTTGGGTGGCTTCGCTAACGGAGGGGAATTTGAGCATTTTAGAGATAAGCTTTTGCGTCGCAAATTGAAGCTCGTTAATGCCTACCTCCGTTTCGATCGCTTGAGCTCGGGATGCTTCGCCATATTTAATGGTGTTTGCGCAGCCCTGTATGGTGAGTGCCGCGATGGCAGTCCAGAGTACAATTAGCGATTTATTCCAGCGATCCGTGCTGCCTCTTGTTTTGCTACTCTCGCTACTCATCCTAATTCTCCTTGTTGGTTTTCTTATCTTTATTATTTATTGGTCTTAATTGGCGTATGTGGCTGAAGTGCGACCTAAAAGCTTCGATGGATTGAGCCTTGCTGAATTTATTGTTTTGTTAGGGCGCTGAGCCTATTACGCGTAAGGTTTTCATGATTTCAGGGGAAGTGCAAGGCTGCCGATGGGATTAGTAGCTACCGGAGGTATTAGTTTGTAAGCATTTTTTAAGTGATGCTTTCTAGGTTGCTGATGAGTCTTAGGGCTTGCGCTTGGTCTTCACCGCACACGTCTGGGCAAGGTTTAAACGCAAGGCATAGCGTTGGCCTTTCAGGTAGGTCAAATAGCTTGCAAAGGTTGTCATCATCCAGCTGTACGCAGCGAACCCCTGCAGGTTTGCCGTCAGGCATGCCAGGTATGGGTGAGGTGATAGAAGGGGCAATGCAGCAGGCGCCGCAACCAAGTCGGCATTCCATCAGGTGATTAGCGAGTTTGTTGTTGCGGTGGGGTGCTGGGTCGATTACGAACTTTGGGGGTTACCGCTGATGATAAGATGGTTTCTTCAAGTGCCCAAAGTCGATCTTGTCCCCAAATAACTAAGTCACCATATTTAAAGCTCGGCACGCCCCATAAGCCTATTGCATTGAGGTCTTCACTATTGGCTTGAGCAGCCTCTTTCCAATCACTGCTACCCAAGTACTTCTGCGCTTGTTCCCAATCTAAATCAGATTGTTTGATGATTTTTTTCAGGCCGCCAGTGGTACTGACGTCGACGCCTTGAGACCAAATCGCGGTAGCAGCAGCGACGATGAATTCTTTGTCTTTACCCTGTTGTTGGGCATATTGAAAAAGGGCCATACAGTTTTCGACACCTGCTCCCAGAGGGTCGCAAATCTTACCGAAGGGAATATCAAACTTGTTGGCTTCTCTTTTGGTGTCTCTCACGATGTACATGCGCTTAATTTTCGGTGCAGGAATCCCTCGCGTTACCATTGGCATCACTGGCTTAATGGTTACCGGGATTTTGTACATTTCTGCAAGCTTAAAAACGCGCTCTGCAGCCAGGTAAGAATAAGGGCTACGGAAAGAGAAATAAAAATCTAGAGGGTGCACTTGCTTGGGTCTAGGGCGTAGCGTGTTGTAGCCCTGCAGCACATGCTGGTACTGCTTTTGATATTCCGCAATATCGCCAGTATTTCTGCGAATGCCTGGCTTGCTGAGACGCTCTGCTAGATGGCCTAAACGGTCTAAGCCCCAATACCATTCGCCACCGTAGTAAAGCATTCCAGACGAGTAATGGCCTCGGCTCATTAATTGGTCTTTGGCATCTTTGATTTTGCGCTTGGCTTGAGACTCCGGGATCATGCCATAGCGCTTCAAGCAGCTTTCAAAGGTGGTGGTGCTGTTTCCCCAGAGGGCACCAGTTACTTCGCTTACCATGTGCAGCAATTTGGGGCGGTTGGCATGTTTCAGGAGTACAGCGGTCGCTTTTAAGGCATCTTCTTTCGATGGTGGCACTGCGTTTTCGTTGAAGCTCAGGCCGTGAAATTTGGCGAGTCGCTTGGCGTCTTCGATAGCGTACTTCTGCCATTTCTCTGCTTCGGGATTCAGGTCTTCAGGTAGGTCTAAAACCAGCTGTATTTCTAAGTTGACCTTAAAATCCTCTAAGAATCTTGGAATTGCTTGAAGGAGCAGAAATGAGTATGGGTCATCCACGCGGTGATAGAATACCACCGTGTTTAACGAATCAAAGACATGGCGTTTCAGCTCAAACCAACCGCGTCTAATATTTCGCATGCCATCGCTGGTGATAATGCTGGCCAGCCAAGGCACAATTGATGTTTTCAAACCCATAACTAAAAACTAATTCCCCGTTGAGCCTGTTGGCTCAATAAATCGCTGCAAGGCGATTCTAGCGACTCTTACCTGCCTCTGGCTAGGATTATGTTTCTTGTGCATAAAAAGTGATCTAAAAACGATTTTTTCGCCTACTTTAAAGGCGCTTTTGGAACACTTTTGAATTGCGCTGAAAGTTGTATAGCCTTTGTTTTTGCTCCGGTAATTGGTCTCGATCACTGGGCTCGAAGCCCCTTTCATGAAACCAATGGGCGGTTCGTGTGGTTAATACAAAAACACTCTCAAGACCCATGTGTTTGGCTTTGCGTTCAATGGCTTCGAGCAGTGTGTCCCCTCGCTGACCTTGGCGATAGTCAGGATGCACCACAACGCAGGCTAATTCGCCACTGCCTGAGTCCGGAAATGGATACAGGGCTGCACAGCCAATAATCACTTCATCTCTCTCAATCAATATAAATTGGTCAATTTCTGTCTCGAGAAGTTCCCGAGAGCGACGCACCAGAACGCCTTCCTGCTCTAGTGGTTCGATCAGCTCAATTAGGCCGCCAACATCGTCTATGGTAGCGCTTCTGACATTTTCATATGACTCATTCGCTAATAACGTGCCGCTGCCATCCAAGGTAAATAGCTCTTTGATAAGGGCGCCATCTAGCTGGTAGCTAAGCAAGTGACATCTAGTTACACCGGCTTTGCAGGCTCTGGTTGCGGCAGCCAAGTGGGGCAATGTCTGTTGCTGGTCCAAGAGCGTTTCGGCTTCGGAAGTGGTGAGTTCTTTAATAAGCTGCTGGTTTGTGTCCATCAGCCCCTCAGTCTCATCCAATATAATGAGCTTGTCGGCGTTTATGCTGGTGGCTACTGCTTCAGCGATTTCTTCCCAGGCGCAATTGAATAGTTCTCCGGTTGGTGAGTAACCCAGATGAGAAATCAAGATGATTCCACTTTGGTCAAGCACCTTCGCCATGATGTGGGTGTTTACCTTGCGTACTTCACCGGTATGCTGGAAATCGACGCCATCGCGCACACCATAAGGGCGAGCTGTGATGAAATTACCAGAGATCACTTCGATTTCTGCTCCTTGCATGGGCGATTGCGCAATTCCCATGGATAGAGCCGCTTCAATTTGATGCCGCACATAACCACAAGCCTGGGTGACAGCGGGCAAGGATTGAGTGTCGGTAATACGGCGATTTTCGGCAAACTGACTTTGTACGCCAGATTCAGCCAGCCTTTGATTAATCTGCGGGCGTGAACCGTGCACTAGGATTAGGCGAATACCCAGGCTATCGAGCAAGGCAATATCATGGACAAGATGGGTAAAGTTTGGATGCTGCACGGCCTCACCACCAAATGCCACCACAAAGGTTTTATTGCGGTGAGCATTGATGTAGGGCGATGCACTGCGAAACCAGTGCACATATTGATCCTGTGGCGTGCTTTTATCCATGTGTGGCTAGAGCTCTAGTTCATCCAAGCGAATCTATGGTTTCGAACCCACTATTTTAAAAGGTTTATTAGTCAGTTAATAGGTTTGTGTTACCACCAACCGCTGTTGTGTTGATGGAAAAGGTCTTTTCGTTCACTAAGCGCAGCAAATAATGGGGGCCGCCAGCCTTGGGTCCCGTACCCGACATGCCCTGGCCGCCAAAGGGTTGTACCCCAACGGTAGCACCGATCATGTTGCGATTAATGTAAACATTGCCAACCTGCACCTTGTTGGCAATGTAATCACAGAATGACTGAATTCTGCTGTGAATGCCCAAGGTTAGGCCAAAACCAGTGCCGTTTATCGCGGCGATCACCTTATCGATATCATCTGCGCTGTAGCTAATAATATGCAAGACAGGACCAAATACCTCGCCATAGAGTTCATCGATATTGTCGATCTCTATGAGTGTGGGAGGCACAAACTGTTCCGGCGAACAATTATCCGGTAACTCACACTGATAAAGCACTTGGTTTTTGTGACGGAAGCGCTCGATATGTAAGTTTAATTCGGAGCTCGAGTGGCTATTAATCACCGGACCTATATCGGTATCTGCTTTTATGGGGTTGCCGATATGAAGTTCATCCATGTGCCCTTTAAGTAGTTCAATGATGCGATCTTTAATATCTTCTTGTACGTAAAGTACACGCAGCGCTGAGCAACGTTGGCCGGCACTGTCAAAAGCAGAGGTGGTGACGTCTTTAACCACTTGTTCTGCTAAAGCAGAGCTGTCGACAATCATGGCATTCTGTCCGCCGGTTTCGGCCACGAAAGGAATAATGGGGCCGTTTCTTTCCGCGAGTAAACGGTTGATGTTGTTTGCTACCGCGGTTGATCCGGTAAACATGACACCGTTGAGTTTTGATTCTTTCAGCAGAGTGCTTTCTATAAGCTTTGCTGGTGCTGGTAAATAATGGAGTACTTCTTTTGGAAAACCCGCTTCATGAAATAGCTCAATGGCTCTGGCGGCAACTAGCGGTGTTGCGGTCGATGGTTTGGCGATAACCGTGTTGCCTGCGGCCAATGCGGCAGCTACTTGTCCAGTAAAAATCGCTAACGGAAAGTTCCAAGGGCTGATGCAAAGAATAACACCGCGGCCTTCCATACAGATTGCGTTGTGTTCACCGGTAGGGCCTGTCAGCGTGATGTGTTCGCTTAATAATTTGCGTGCATGAAGGGCATAGTATCTTAAAAAATCGACGGCCTCCCTTAGTTCGTCATGAGCGTTGGTAATCGTTTTTCCTGCTTCACGCATGAGTAGCGCAATAAAATCGGCAGCATGTTCTTCAAATAGCTTCGACGCTTTCACTAGTAAATCGGCGCGATTGTCGGCGCTTTGTTGGCGCCATGCTGGAAATGCATCAATACAGGTATCAAAAGCTTGATGGCAGTTATGCTTGCTAGCAGGAATATAAGTGCCTAGAAAATCTTTTGAATCAGCGGGCGAGTAAACTTTTAACAAGGCTTCGTTTGAAAGCGCATTCTCATCCACATGCCATGGCTTTTCTAAACAAGGTTTCAATTTGTTTTTTAATTGTTTTAATTCTTCGCTGGACTCTAAATTAATTCCTTTGGAGTTTCTTCTTTCTGGGCTAAATAATTTGCCTGGTTTCGGGATGCTCAGGTTGCGCAAACGTTCAAAGCTTTTTAGTTTCTTAATGGGTGATTCAAGTAGGCGGTCGTTGTCTACGTTTTGATTCATTAAGCGCACAAAGGACGTGTTGGCCCCGTTTTCTAGTAAGCGTCTAACTAGGTAGGGTAGAAGTTCTTTGTAGTTCCCTACGGGTGCATAGACTCTACACTTAACATCTTCATAATGGGCAAGAAGGTGATCGTAAAGCGCATCACCCATGCCATGCAAACGTTGGAATTCGTAGTTAGTAAATTCTCGTTGTTTTGCCAATGTAAGGATGCTTGCCACTGTATGGGCATTATGGGTCGCGAATTGTGGCTGTAGAAAATGTTTCTCTTTAATTAATTTTTGTGCGCAAACTAAATAACAAAGATCGGTTGCCGCTTTAAATGTATAAACAGGATAATCGCTTAGGCCATGTTGCTGGGCGACTTTTATCTCAGTATCCCAATAAGCGCCTTTCACTAATCGAACTGGTATTTGGCAATGAATACTGCGACTTAGTGTCATTAGCCAATCTAAAACATGAGGTGCTCTTTTTTGATAGGCTTGCACGGCGATGCCGAGTTTACCCCAGTGACGAAATGGCTCAATGCCGATCACTTCAGCAAAGAGTTTTAATTGTGGTTCCAGGCGCCAAGACTCTTCTGCGTCAATGGTGATGGGTATGTCATGTTCATGGGCGCAGGTTAACAACTCAATTAAATTTTCTTTTAATTGTTTGAGGCCGTTGGGTTGTTTTAATTCGAAGCGTGGATGAAGGGCCGACAGTTTTATAGACATGGTGGATGCATCGGGATTGCTTTTGTGCTGCTCTGCAATTCCTAGAATGCAGCTGCGGTAGGCATCCATAAATTTGCTAACATCATTTTTGCAAAGAGCGGCTTCACCCAGCATGTCATAGGAGTGTTTATAGCCCTTTTCGATTTCTGTAAAATTATTTTGAATTGCTTCAGAAATAGTTTCACCAGCAACAAATTGCTGACCAATCATTAGCATGGCTTGGCGAACGGCGGATAGCGCAAGTGGCTCCCCCATTTTTCGGAACAAGCCTTTAACTTGTTCACTAAACCAAGCTGCTCCCGTGGGCATGGATTCTTTTTTTAGTAGCTTGCCGGTGAGCAGTAATCCCCAGGTTGAAAAATTAACCCAAAATGTGTCGCTATGACCTAAGTGCTGGCTCCAATTTGCATCTTCTAGCTTATCTTTTAAAAAACGTTCCGCAGTGGTGGTGTCAGGTATACGTAAAAGAGCCTCAGCAAGACACATTAATGCGATGCCTTCATGATTATCTAAACCATATTCATTTAAGAAGGTCTCAATATGCATGCCGCCTTTATGGTTGCGCATGCCTTCGATAAGGTCGTTGCCAAACTCCTTAATTTGATCTTTTTGAAGTTGTTCCAATTCAAACTGCGACAACAGTTCGGCAACCGTTTCTTCTTCGTCACGCAAGTAGTGTTTGGTGATCCCGTCATTAAAAGGAAATTCGCTTGCGGCATAAAATGGAGATTGGAGTTCGAAAGCCTTTGCCATGGAGCCTACACCTGCCTTCATTGAGCTGCGGTTGTTGCAATATCTAAGGGTCGTGGTTCTATGTTTAAGTGTGGCCTAAGGGTGCCATCTCGTCTAATTTATACCCTTAGAAATGCCTGTAACTTCCAGTGTTGCATAGGTTTTTTTCGATATTGTGCTGTCGGTTTTGGCATAATTGGTGTTTCCCAGGCTAAACTGAATAGATTCGTCAAAAGTTCAATAAGGAATTTCCGTGAGCGCTACTGATAATCGAGCTAGCTTCAATTTGCCCAACACATTGATTGATATGCGTTGGGTGCTTGATTCGTTGATGGATGATGGGCGCTTAAGCGAGCGAGATGCCAATTTTGTCTCTGGTAGCCGTCGCGAAAAGGAGGAGCTTCGCTGGAACCCTTTGCAGTTTATCGCCAAGTTTCAGCTGCAGGATCAGCAGGATGAGCACAAGCACCTCGATCTGGACAGCCTCACCGAGTGGCTAGCGAAAAAAGCTAACCAGCGCATGCATTATATAGATCCACTTAAGGTCAATGTGGATGCTGTGACGGAAATCATGTCCTTCAATTATGCTGAACGCCATCAGATCTTGGCGGTGGAAGTGACTGAAGACGAGGTTGTGATTGCGAGTGCTCAGCCTTTCTACAGCGATTGGGAAAGCGGTTTGGAGCAAACCTTACGCGGCAAAATCATTAAGCGTGTGGTGGCGAATCCTGCAGATATTCAACGGTTTACCCTCGAATTCTATAACCTCGCTAAGTCTGTCAGTGGTGCCAGTGGCAAAGGTGGGCAGAATCTTACTGGGGTTACCAATTTTGAGCAGTTATTGCAGCTAGGCGAACTCAAGTCCCCCGATGCCAACGATCAACACATCGTTAATATTGTTGATTGGTTGTTGCAGTATGCGTTTGATCAAAGAGCCAGTGATATTCACTTAGAGCCCCGTCGAGATATGGCCTATGTGCGCTTCCGTATCGATGGCGTGCTTCACGATGTTTATGAAATGCCCGCTGCCGTAATGGCTGCCGTGGTGAGCCGTATCAAAATCTTGGGACGAATGAATGTTGCCGAAAAGCGGCGCCCCCAGGATGGCCGCTTAAAAACCAAGAGTGTTGAAGGTAGAGAAGTGGAATTGCGCTTATCCACCCTGCCCACGGCTTTTGGTGAAAAGTTGGTAATGCGCATATTCGATCCAGATGTATTGGTGAGATCGCCGGCCGAAATGGGCCTGGCGGACGATGACTATCAGCGTTGGCAGGAAATGGTGTCTCAGCCAAATGGCATTGTACTGGTGACGGGCCCCACTGGATCTGGTAAAACCACGACGCTTTATTCCACCTTGAAGCAGCTGGCCACTAGGCAGGTTAATGTTTGTACCATTGAAGATCCCATCGAGATGGTTGAGCCCTCTTTCAATCAAATGCAGGTGGTGGACAATATTGATCTTGGTTTTGCCGATGGGGTAAAAGCCCTGTTACGTCAGGATCCAGATATCATCATGGTCGGTGAGATCCGGGATCTGGAAACCGCCAATATGGCTATTCAAGCCGCTTTGACCGGCCACTTGGTTATTTCCACTCTACATACCAATGATGCCCCCACGGCTATTACGCGTTTAATGGATTTGGGGGTGCCCCCCTATTTGATTGGTGCCACTGTGCTTGGGGTGATGGCGCAGCGCCTGGTGCGTACGCTATGCCCACATTGTAAGCGGGACGGTTATGTTGACCCGGATGTATGGGAGTCTCTGATTTCCCCTTGGAAAAGTAAGGTGCCTGAACGCATCAAAACCCCGGTTGGTTGTTTGGAATGCCGCAAAACCGGTTACTTGGGGCGGATGGGTATCTACGAAATCATGCCGTTTTCCCAAGAGTTGAAAGATCTTATTACCCACAATGACTCTATTTCGGAGATTCGTAAGCAGGCCATGAAAGAAGGGATGCGCACTTTGCGTTTGAGTGGTGCCAATAAGGTCGCTGCTGGTTTGACTACCCCAGAAGAAGTGCTCCGTGTCGCGCCGAAAAGTGTGACTTCTTAATCAAGAATTACCAAAGTTTACAGATTGGCGAATTCCATTTGCGGTACATAGCCCGTAAACTAGCTGTCCCAATAACAAGAACAGCATTGTGATTAGGCTGCCTGATTAAGGCTCGCCTAACGTATTCGAAGCACCCATGAAGAAATTTTTAGCCGCCTATTCATTAAAGCGGAATGTTCAATACTTATTTTCCCGGCCTGCGACCAACTACAACATTATTGATGGCATGCGTGCGATCTCTATGTTGCTGGTTATTATGTTTCACTCTTATATGATGTACGCCCTAGCCCAACCAGGTGTTGAGCTAATAGATATGGTGGAAGCGGGCGGTTACACCTGGTCTTGGATTGTGAATTCCGATAAAGGTGTCGATGTATTTTTTGTGATTAGTGGTTTTTTGATCACATGCATATTGTTACGCCAAATCGATAGCTTAGGGCGGATTCGTTTAAGCAATTTCTACGTGCGTCGTTTCCTACGCTTAAGTCCCGTCTATTATTTTGCCATTCTGCTCTATTGGGTGTTTCTCGGTAATCAGCCGAATACAAATACCGAAAACCTTTGGGCGAATATTTTCTATGTAAATAACTTTCTTCATTATAAAGATCAGGCAATGAACTGGACCTGGTCATTAGCGATCGAAGAGCAGTTCTATCTTATCTTTCCACTGCTGTTATCTTTGTTGGTCGTTAAAACCAATCGGGCATTATTGTTTCTTTGGTTGCTGTGGTTTGTAGCGATTGTCATTCGCTTTGCCATTATTATCACCGACGAGCAGCTACGCACTTTGCCTCAGAGTCAATTGGCCCTGGATACCGATTTCCATGCCCACCATTTTTCCGTGCTTTATGACAATTTGTATAGTCGTTATGGTGCGTTATTAAGCGGTTGTATTGCCGGTTTTTACTTTCACTATCATCGCCAAGCATTGAGTGAAATTTTTGCTGGTGTTAAAGGCCAGTTGGTAACTGTTGCAGGGCTTGGTTTAGTGTTGGTGTTTATGATCTTGCCAATGGTTTCACATCAATTTGATGATTACCAAAACTTTAATATTTTCTATCAAAGTGTTAATCGCAATCTATTTGGATTGGGTGTCGCGATTATGATTTTGGCCTCTTTCGAAGCAGGCTGGTTTCAACGTATTTCTAATGTGCTATTTGGTAATCGAATCCTTTATCCCTTCGCACAATTATCTTATTCCATGTACTTGATCCATGTCGTACCCGTTGCGATTGTGGTGGCACAAGCAAAAGTGATGGTAGAAAAA
>JAKSAW010000308.1 GCA_022361455.1 Pseudomonadales bacterium
ATATGTTCGGCGATGCCATTCATAGTCTGTACGGCCAATCTGAAACTGGCGCTGTTACTTTATGCCCAGCCCGTGAATGGTTACGCACTGATATGGAAGGCTCAAACCCAATTCGTTCCGTGGGCAAAGTGCATCCACTTTGTTTGGTGAAGATTGTCGATCCTGATACCCACGAAGAAAAAGCATTTGGTGAGGAAGGCGAAATTTGCGTCAAGATCGATACGCGAATGCCTGGCTATTGGCGCAACGAAAAAGCCACTCAAGAAACCATCTTCAATGGCTGGGTTCATACGGGTGATGTGGGCTACCTCGATAAAAATGGCTACCTCTACATGTGTGATCGTAAAGACGACATGATTCTTTCTGGTGGCTTCAATATTTGGCCCGCGGAACTAGAGAACGCAATTTCTAAATTGGATAGCGTCCAAGAGGTGGTTGTGATCGGTATTCCTAATGAGCGCTTTGGCGAATCGCCCCACGCGATCGTGATGGAGAAAGTCAAAGGCTCGGTCACCAAAGAAGAAATCATTCAAGCGGTTGTCGAGGAATGCGGCTCCTATAAAAAACCGGGTTCTGTTGAAATCTCAACGAATCCAATTAAACGAACACCTGTCGGTAAGTTAAGCCGAAAATTAATACGTGAGCCTTATTGGGAAGGCACTGGTCGTCGCAAGTAGTAGGCAGAAGCTAAGACTTAGATAGTAGAGGTTTAATATATGAATATGGATTATCAAACAATACAAGTTGAAATCGATAGCAGAGGCGTTGCTTACTTGGTATTGAATCGCCCTGAAAAGCATAATGCCATGAATGCAGAGCTGATTGCAGAAGTTACTCGGGCTGCCAATGACTTGGATAAAAATGATGATGTGCGTGCAGTGGTTCTTACTGGTGCAGGAAAGTCATTCTGTGCCGGTGGTGATTTAAAGTGGATGCAAGGCTTGTGTGATGCAACCCGTGAAGGTCGCTTTAACGATAGCGCAAATATATTTCGTATGTTGCAAGCGCTTAAGCATTTGTCCAAGCCCTTAATTGGTCGCATTAATGGACAGGCATTTGGCGGTGGTACCGGCATGATGTCTGTTTGCGATATTACCATAGCGGTTAGCACTGGAAAGTATGCTTTAACGGAAACTCGATTGGGTCTTATTCCTGCCAATATTTCTAAATTTGTGGTGGAGAAAATGGGCCTTTCCAATGCGCGCCGTACTTTCTTAAATGCCCTGCCATTAACCGCCAGCGATGCTAAAGAATTTAATCTGGTTGATAAGGTGGTTGAGCCTGATGATTTGGATGCAGCGGTTGAGCAAGAGCTCGAGCATCTTCTACTTTGCGGCCCTAAAGCAGTCGCGGACACTAAGAAAATGATTTTTTATGTTAACTCACACAGTGAAGAAGACTGCTTAACGTATGTTGGCAATATGTTGGCTGATACCTGGGAATCTGAAGAAGGCCAAGAAGGCATTCGATCTTTCTTTGCTAAGGATAAGCCTAACTGGCGTGGTTAACTTATGAATATTATCGAATCAAAAGTGTCGCCAACGGATGACGTGTTCCTAAAAAGAAAAGCGCATAACCTTGGCCTTCGCAATGCACTCCATGAGAAGAAACTGGAGTCTCGCAAGTGGGGAGAGAAGCAGAAGAAGCTTCATTTGGAAAGGGGAAAAATCCTAGCCCGAGATCGTATCGATCTTTTAATTGATCTAGGTACACCTTTTCTCGAGCTTGGCGAATTGGCGGGTGATGGCCTTTACGAGAACGTGCCTCCAGGAGCGGGCATTGTCACCGGTATTGGCAGGATCTCTGGTGTGACTTGCATGATCATTGCGAATGATGCCACCGTGAAAGGCGGTACCTATTATGGCATGACATGTAAGAAGCATGTTCGTGCACAAAAGATTGCATGGGAACACCGGATTCCAACCATTACGCTAGTAGATAGTGGTGGCGGCAACTTGCCAGATCAAGCCAACATCTTTCCAGACGCCGGACAGTTTGGTTCTATCTTTAATCAACAGATTCGTATGTCTGCTGAGGGTATTCCGCAAATTACGGTTGTACATGGTGCTTGTACCGCCGGTGGCGCCTATATTCCCGCAGTATCCGATATTTCCATCATCGTAAGAGAGCAGGGCTATATGCATTTAGCTGGTCCAGAGCTTACCTTTGCGGCAACTGGCGAAGATGTTGATCGTGAAACCTTGGGTGGCGCTGAAATGCATTGTTCGGTGAGTGGGGTTACCGACTATCTTGCCGAGAATGACGCCCATGCGATAGCGATAGCGAGACAAGTTATTGATGATGCGTGTAATCAAAACGAGCAACTGCGACCTGTCGATCCACCAAAAGAGCCCCGTTACAACCCGGAAGAACTTTACGGCATCATCAGTGATGATTTGAAAAAACCAACGGATATGTACGAGGTATTAGCGCGCTTATTGGATGATAGCCGCTTCGATGAATTTAAAGCTTTATACGGCGATAGTATCTTATGTGGTTACGGTCATATTCATGGTTTTAAAGTTGGAGTGATCGCAAACCAAGGTGTTATTTTCTCTGACAGTTCGAAGAAAGCCGTTCACTTCATGCAGCTATGCTGTAAGCACAATATACCGTTGTTATATCTAGCAGATAACACCGGTTTTATGGTGGGTAAGGAAGCTGAGCATAATGGTATTACCAAAGATGGTGCGAAGTTCTTTACCGCCATGGCATCCGCCAATGTTCCAAAGTACAACATCATATTAGGTAAATCTTACGGCGCCGGTTATATGGGAATGTGTGGTCGACCATTTGAGCCGCAATTCTGTTTCGGTTGGCCAAATGGTAAAGCGGCGCTGATGGGGCCAGAGCAAGCCGCCATGACGCTGGCCATGGTACAACGCCAAAAGCGTGAGCGTGAGGGTTTAAGTTGGAGCGAGGCAGAAGAGCAAGACTTTAAAGCGCCCATTTTGGAAGAATTCGACCGGTTTGCCACCATGAATAACTACGCGGCTAATCTATGGATTGATAACGTGCTTGATCCAGTGGAAACGCGCGCAGTGATGGGTCTATTGCTCGATTGTGCATCAAGAGTTCCATTTAAAGAAACACCGTTCGGCGTGTTTAGAATGTAAGCAGGGGATAACCATGTTCAAGAAAATACTTATCGCCAACCGAGGCGAAATTGCCTGCCGTATTCATAAAACCTGTCAGAAACTCGGTGTAGAAACGGCTACGATTCATTCGTCTATTGATTGCAATAGCCGCCACGTCAAGTTAATCGGCGAGTCCATTGAAGTCGGTGGTGCCACATCAGCTGAAAGCTATTTGAATATCGATGCCATTATCGATGCGGCTAAGCGGCTAAAGGTTGACGCAGTTCACCCGGGTATTGGTTTCTTATCTGAGGAGCCGGAGTTTGTAAAAGCCGTTGAAGCTGCGGGGTTAGTCTTTATCGGTCCAACAGCCGATAGTATCGCGCGCTTTGCCGACAA
>JAKSAW010000344.1 GCA_022361455.1 Pseudomonadales bacterium
AACGATTGTTTTTAACTTTTAGGTCCTCAACATTCACCATGACATTATCAAAGAAGGCATCAATGGGATCTTTCAGCGTAGCGAGTGAAACTAGCATTGCGTTGTAATCTAATTCGGTTTCTTGCTCTGCTAATTGGCTTTGCTTTAAAACAGCATCATAAAGTTGGACTTCATTGGTCTCAACTAGCAAATCTGAATTGACTCCAGTTAATGCTGTTTGATCCTCACGCTTTGCTAGTATGTTACCAACCCTCTTGTTAGCTGCTGCCAACGCTTCTGCCTCTGGTAACGATTTAAAATGCTTAACCGCAAGCACTCGTTTTTGAAAATCTAAGGGCTTGGTAGGATTAACTTCTAACACAGCTTTGATGATATCAGTGGTTACGCCTTCTTCTTGATACCAAGTCATATAGCGACCTTGTAAGAAGTTAAGCGCATCTGATGCAACATTTTCATTGTTGATGCTTTCACCATAAAGCTTTTCACACTGTGCGATCAAATCCACAAGATCCAAACTATAAGCTTTGCCGACAATAATACGCAATATACCTAATGCTGCTCTGCGCAAACCGTAGGGGTCTTTATCACCTGTAGGATGTTTTCCGATACCTAAAATACCTACTAGGGTATCAAGCTTATCGGCGATAGCCACTGCAGCGCCAGTATCAGTACTTGGCAATTCATCACCAGCGAATCGAGGTTGATATTGCTCGTTTAGTGCTAGGGCAACTTCCTCTGGCTCATCTTGGAACTTTGCATAGTAGCAACCCATGATCCCTTGAAGGTCTGGGAACTCTCCTACCATTTCAGTTGATAGGTCGGCTTTACAGAGTGACCCGGCTCTTTGAGCCCAATCAGTATTACTACCAATGTCATTAGCTATAAAGCTAGCTAAGGTAGCAACCCGTTGTGCTTTTTCATAAACGCTGCCTAGTTGCGCCTCAAAAACAACTTTCTTTAAAGGTTCGTTGTGTTGATCTAGAGTTTTCTTTTTATCGGTTTCAAAAAAGAAACGGGCATCTGAAAGTCGCGGCCGGATGACACGTTCATTACCGCTAACAACTTTCTGCGGATCTTTACTATCGATGTTAGATACAGTAATAAAGTGTGGCAGTATTTTTCCTTCGTTATCTAATATCGGGAAATACTTTTGATGTTCTTGCATAGCACTAATAAGTGCTTCTTGAGGAACTTGTAAAAATTCCTCATCGAAATTTCCTAATAGGGGTACGGGCCACTCAACGAGTCCAGTCACCTCATCTAAAAGATCAGCGTCGATGGCTGCTGTACCGGAGGTATTTCCCGCTAATTCATTTACCCCTGCTTGGATGGACTGTTGCCGCTTCGCGAAATCTACCACGACTTTTGCCGCTTCCAAGCTTGCCTCATATTCATCAACGCTATTTAGTTGAATGGCTTCTGGGTGATGGAAGCGATGACCAAAAGTAATATTACCAGCATCTAAACCGAGAATTTCACAAGGTACGACTTCTTCTCCTAATAGAACCACTAGCCAATGAACTGGTCTAACAAATGCCACCTTTTCGGCTCCCCAAGTCATTCGCTTGGGAATCGGTAGCTTATTCAGAGATTGTTCGATTAGGCTTGGAATTATTTCAGTGGCTTTTTTCCCAGCTTGTACACTTTTGAAAACTAACCAAGCGCCTTTATCTGTTTCCAACGTTTCTAGTTGATCGACACTAGTCCCGCAGGATCGGGCAAATCCCTCGCAAGCTTTAGTAGGGTTTCCATCGGCATCGAACGCGGCCTTAACCGCTGGACCTCTGCGCTCAACTGCTTTGTCTTCCTGTTGGGTTTTTAGATTGTTAACTGAAATGGCTAAACGTCTTGGTGTGGCGTAAGACGTAACTGAATCGAAATCTAAATCGTTTTGTTGCAAGCCCGCTGTAAATTGTTCAGTAAATGCTTGGCTTAATTTTTTAAGCGCTTTTGGAGGGAGCTCTTCGCTACCCAACTCAATTAATAGATTGGCTTGTTGAGTCATCTTAGTTGCCCTCCTCTTGTGGTTGATGCTTAGCAATTACTTCCTCACGCAATGCTTCAGGCGCAAGAGGGAAGCCAAGCTTCAAGCGAGCTTCAAAATACGCTTTTGCTACAGCTCTTGCTAATGTGCGAACTCTTAAGATGAAGCGTTGTCTTTCCGTTACCGAGATAGCATGACGGGCATCTAATAAATTAAAGGTATGGGATGCTTTAAGAACATACTCGTAAGCTGGTAATGGTAGTCCGTTGTCGATTAGTTTCTGACTCTCGCTCTCATAGTCATCAAATGCTTTGAATAGCATGTCGGTGTTGGCGTGTTCAAAGTTAAAGGTCGACATTTCCACTTCGTTTTGATGAAACACATCTCCATAAGTGACATCGCCATTTTCACCACGCGACCAAACTAGATCGTAGATAGACTCGACACCTTGTAAATACATTGCAATACGCTCAAGGCCATAGGTAATTTCACCGGTCACTGGATAGCAGTCGATGCCACCTACTTGTTGGAAATAAGTAAACTGAGTTACTTCCATACCGTTTAACCAGACTTCCCAACCTAGTCCCCAAGCACCAAGGGTGGGTGATTCCCAGTTGTCTTCTACGAATCTAATGTCGTGGGTAAGCGGATCTAGCCCCATGGCTTTTAAGGATCCAAGGTAAAGATCTTGGATATCTTTTGGCGACGGTTTCAGCACCACCTGCAATTGATAGTAGTGTTGCAAGCGATTAGGGTTTTCACCGTAGCGACCATCGGTGGGACGACGGCTAGGTTGAACATAGGCAGAGCGCCAGGTTTCTGGTCCAATTGCTTTTAAGAATGTTGCTGGGTGAAAGGTACCGGCTCCAACTTCCATATCGAAAGGTTGTACAACCACACAGCCTTTTTCTGCCCAATAAGATTGCAGGGCTAAAAT
Organism: Pseudomonadales bacterium; assembly: GCA_022361455.1. Classification (GTDB taxonomy): domain Bacteria; phylum Pseudomonadota; class Gammaproteobacteria; order Pseudomonadales; family Ketobacteraceae. The sequence continues at coordinate 2,922 of JAKSAW010000344.1, forward strand.
CAGACCCTGAAAAGTTTGAATATCAAATGATTGCTCACTCATGTTCGACCTTGAAATACGATGGCTTGCTTTTGAGTTGACGGGTTAGGAATGGCTCATGGCCACTTCGCAAAGCGCTGTATTATATAGTGTTGTTGGGTATTAACCTACCTAAGAGGGGCTTTAGTCTGTGAATCTTTGAATAGAGAGTAAGTGAGTACTTACATTGGGAGTTTTAAGATGACCTTAGCTCCGGGTAGTTTTTCGGATTTGGCTAACTCTAGATGCCCTTGTCGATCACCTTCTTTGTGGCTTTGCAGTAATTGTTGAGCAAAGTACAAACCTAGGCCGGTGGAGTTTTCGTCTACCGATAGCTTAGACTGTTGTATGTCGTTACCTAGCATGTGTTCAGGAAATCCCGGCCCATTATCGTGAACAGCAATACTGAGATAGGCATCATCTTCATCGGCACAAAATAATAATGATTTAGCGCCAGCCTTAATAGCGTTGTATATCAGCGTGTCCATTACAATAGTTGCAATGCCCAAATCGAAGAAGCCACTGCATTCTTCATCGCAATCTAAGTCAACGGAAACCTGATTAGCACGGAAAGTAAAACCATGACGTGCAATCGTGTCTTCAAGAAATTCGATAGTAAACTGTTGATCGATGTTAATAGCGAAGTTATCGTCTAGCGATTTATAGGTAGCTAGCACTCTTACCAATTCATTACCGACAAATTCGGCTTCGCTTTTAATGGCTTCTACTTGCTGTTGTTGCTGGTCGCTAACATTTAAGCTGGTAAGTAGAGAATCTAAATCTGAATACAAGAGACCAAAGCGATTCTTAATTTCATGAATTGTGGCAGCCAGCAAGGCGCCGAATAATTCATTCTTCGTTTTGCTCATTGGTAACGTCAGCCCAGCGTTGTTTGAACTTTTCTATTTGAGGGTGCATTGGGTTATCACTAGGAATTTTGCCCAAGGCCATTGAGAGCTCGTCACCTTTTTCTAAAAGCTCTGGATCTGAGCGGCCTTTTTCGAAGCGACTAACGATGGCGTTAAAACCAAGTAGTTTAAGTTCATCATCTGCATTGGGATAAGCCATTCCCCTTACTAGGAGTTCAACAGCATCTTCAATATCGTCTTTATCTAATAACTCAGTAGCTCGTTTCTTTATCAGCTCTAATCTTTCCCCAGGTTTATTGGAAAGTGAGTTTTCGATGACACGATAAAACTTAGTTTGCAAGCGCTTGTTGTCGCCAATTTCACTTAATAAGCCTTGCTTTGATTTCTGAATTTCTGCATCAGTTTCAAAAAGCAAGCGCGAACTGAACACATCGATTTGATCGTCTATTGATAGATCCGAAGAAGCGTCCATCAAGTTCTTTGCTAGCCGATAGGCCAACTGCCCCTCTTCCTCATTTTTGGAGTTATATAAGGTTTCGGCTTCTACTAAAGCACATTTTAAATTCTGTAAGGAAGTTAAGTGAAAATCCATGCGAGCTGATTCAATCAGTTTCATGGATTCTTGGGTAGCTAATTTACTTTCTCTGATGCTGCCACTTTTAATGCTAACTTGAAGAGCCTTTGCCAAACCAATAAAGGGTTCAGGCTTAGCGAACACAGAATTTTTGCCAAGACTGATGGCCTTGCGACATGCTTTACGCATTGCAATTGGATCACCATTGAGTTCGGCAACTCGACCCAATTCTTGTTGGCGTAAACAAGATTTCGGTGACTCATCAATAGCAGCCTGTAAAACTTTTTGGGCCGCCTTATATTTGCCTTGCGCTTCTAAAACCTTGGCGAGCCAATCTTGAGCTTCAACATACTTTGAATTAGTTGCAGCTAAACCTTCAAGTAGTGGTTTTGCTTCTTCAAACTCATTAATTTGGTAGCATACTTTACCCATACCAAGCACGGCCCATGCCACGCGCTTAATGCCCAATACGGTTTCATAAAGGTCTTTTGCTTCTTCCCATCTTTTTTCGTTTAGCAAAATACGACCTTTGATGCGGTAGGCCGGTAGTGCGAACTTTGGCTTTTGAATTGCTAAGCGGTTGCAAGCATCTAAAGCACCATCAATGTTCTTTCTGTCTAATGCTTTATTAATTTCTTTGTAAATGTCCTTGGTTCGCACAATACGGTTTAAACGTGTGCGTAGTAAATCCAAAGTGACTGGTTTTACAATATATCCATCTGGTTCGAACTCCAAAGCGCCCATGACCATGTCAACGGTTTGCGCGGCGGTAACCAGAATATAAATACTCGATGCTTTGATTAGATTGGAATAGCGTACTTCTTCTAGGATTTGCTGACCGTCTTTGCCTTTACCCAGCTCATAGTCAGAAAAGATAATATCGTAGTGTTCTTTTTGAATGCGCTTAAGTGCTTCTTCACCGTTGTTAACAGATTCAATATCAGAGAGACCCATGTTACTAAGCATAGATTTCATCGACGATCGCATTTCCGCGAGATCCTCGATGATCAATGCTTTCATCTTGTGGTAGGGAATGACATCTAAGCCCATAGGGTCGCTCTAAATCCTTAAGAAATACAGACAGTATCTACTAAGTTTAGGAGCTATCCCCTAGTTAGCCACCCGATTCACTAAATTGTCTGGGCAATACATAGACTTAATCGTAAGTAGCTTTATGTGCAACCATTTGAATGGTGTTGCGATCGCCGATATCTAGGTCTCCAAGGCTTCCATAGTGTTGATAGAAGCGCACCGTGAGGTTGGGGAAAAGAGTCAGTAACTCATTGTTTTTCAGTAAAAATGGCTCACTGGATGGGCCGGCAGAAGATATCTTGTCCCAAGCAAATGTTTGATAATAAAGAAGCCCATTTGGCTTGAGTGCAGCCTCGATGGCTGGGCAAAGTTCGCGGCTGAGAAAGTAAGAAACGATGATAAGATCAAAGCTGTTAGTCGGGAGTTTCTGTTGTTCGATATCGACTAATTTGGTTGTAACTTCGAGCCCTTGCGACTCTGCTACTTTCTCAATACTTGCTAAACCAACCTTCGATATATCCCAGGCATGGGAATCCCAACCGAGTTGTGCCATTTGAATGGCATTGCCCCCTAAGCCAGCGGCAAGATCTAATGAGCTTTTAGCTGGATCTGGTTTGGTAGGCAATAGGTGCAGCTGCTGACTTAGTAACGAGCACGGTTTTGGAAGTTCTTGTTTGGCCTCGGTCTGCTTTTGATAACGAGCGTTCCATTTAATGGCGTCAGGGTGTTGTTCAAACATTAAAAAGCTCTTCAATTTCAATAGCTTGTGCAATACGCTCAGTTTGTAAGGCGAGGAATTGATTGAGTTGATGCTGACGTTGTGGAGTCGGCTTTAACTCTGTTCCATATGATGCCATCTCAAAAGCTAAGCGTTTACAACGTTCAGCAATCGAATCTTGTTCGGTTCTTAACGCCATGGTGTAGAGCGTAATCGCCGCTAGCTCGAATTGGGAATTTTGGCTTTCGGTATCGATGCCTTCTTCCCATAGCTTCTGTTCTAATTCGATTTGCTGTTGGGGCTTTCCATATTGTGCTCGATAGCTGTAGCCGTTATTCCATGCGGTCGCCAAAGCTTGATGATCAAATGGATTATGAGGTGCAGAGATGCCATCGTATTCTGATTCGCCTAAGTGAAACGCGATGCCTTCAGCATTTTGTTGGTGTTGAATAACTGCTTCTGCGGAATCGGTTTGATATTGCGCTAATAATAGCTGCGCGTGCGCATCCACAACCAGTTTTGCTCTGTAAGCACTGGTATTGATTTGGTGTGTTATTCGATGCTGAATAAATTGCTTAACGAGTGAATCTGGTGAGAACAAATCATCCTTCTCGGAGAATATTGTTATGTCACTATCATCGGTTCTGAGCGACATCAATCCTTGAGTACTCAACGCCTTAGCTCCTGTTATCCACATACAAGATGTCTTGAAAAGATATCGTTGCCCTAAAGCACGACCTGCCTGAGCTACTTGCTGTGTTTTGTTTGCTTTTTCAGGCCTTATCTTGTCGAAGATTTTAGCGTAAAGCCCGAAACACTTCAGGCATTGAATACTCAGTATTGAAAATTAACTGGGTATTTCTAGCACCACCTTTCCAACTGTTTGGTTTGATTGTATTTCTTTTATGGCTTCGGCTGCATCGGCGATAGCGAACTCTTGGTCAATGATAGGCTTGAGAGTCTGAGTATCAAAAAGCGGCCATACTTTTTGCCTAAGTTCTGCGATGACTTGTGCTTTTGAATGATCAGAACGGCTTCTCAGGGTAGAGCCTATAACTCTTAGGCGTTTTACAAGCAGGCGCCCAATATCCAAGTTTGCTGATCTGCCGCCCATTAAACCGATAATAACTAAAGCGCCATCGGTAGCTAGGCTTTTTAGATTGCTCTCTAAGTATTGCCCACCTACTGGATCCAAGATCGCCTTAAAACCTTTGCCTTTTGAAAACGCTTTTGCTGCATCAATAAAGTCACCATCATGTCGGATGTGTCCCGCTTGAGCACCCAGGGCTATACACTGCTCTAATTTGTCACCGGAACCAACGGTGACGAAGCATGGATTGTCGAAGGCATTACATAATTGGATGGCGGCAGTACCAACACCGCTAGCTCCAGCATGAATAAGCACAGGCTCAGCGGTTTGAATACCCGCTTCCATAAAAATGTTTAACCAAGCAGTAGCAAATACTTCGGGCAGAGCGGCCGCTTGATTAAAGCTGAAGCCATTGGGTATTGGCAAGCAGTGGCTCGCTTTACATACCACTTTCTCTGCATAGCCACCTCCGGCTAACAGAGCGCAAACCTTGTCACCAACTTGCCACTCGGTCACGGCGTCACCGACAGCTTCTATCACGCCAGAGCATTCTAATCCCAATATATCGCTAGCCCCTGGAGGTGGTGGATATAGTCCCGCGATTTGCATTAGGTCCGCGCGATTAACCGCCGTCGCTTTTACCGTAATGGTGACTTCGTCTGCACCCATGGTTGGGTCTTCACAAGTGCTCCAGTTAAGCGCTTTGTCATCATTGATTAATATGGCTTTCATAGTTGGGTCCGTCAGGAAATTAAGTTTCTGCAAATGACAGTGTTTACACTGCTTATTGTTGCTTTTGAAATTCCAGGTAGGCTTGATAGCGCTGCTCTTCTAACGTTGTATAGCGCAGCCATTTTTCTGCTTTCTCGCTAACTTCTTTAAACTTTACCGCTTCTGCAAATATTTTTTGTGCAGTTTCGAACTCTTTCAAATTTAGGTAACACTGCCCTACTAATAACCAGATTTTCTCGGCATGGTTAATATCGCCTTTTTCCAAGGCTTTTTGAAACGCATTTGCTGCTTGCTGCCATTGCCCTGTGTTGTAGTAACTATTGCCGACCATCACATCTATTTCACCCGTGGCAGATAAAACGGCTGCTTTCTTTAATACCGGTATCGATTTTTCAAATTCCTGTGCTGCAATCCAAGCGCTGGCAAGAAATTTAAAATTTCTTAAAGTGGGCTTAATTTTATCTTCATCAATACCCTTTTTTAAAACTTTTGCCGCTTTATAGGGGGCTCCTTGGCTAAACATTAATGAAGCTAAAGTTAGTAGTTCAGAAGACTGCTCTAAATAACCCTTTTTGTACGCAATCTCTAAAACCGATAATTGCTTGTTGCGTTTATCAAGAATTCCATAAGCTGTGGATAGAGCGAGAAAATAATCTTTCTCAGGATAAATTCGAATTAACCACTTCATAACCCCAATGCGATTCTCAATTAGTCCTAATTCTGAATAGCTCGATTGTAGCATCACAAGCCATTGTTCAATTGGTGATAGATTTTTTTGTTCAATGATATTGATGGCTTTATTCATATTATCGACAACTAATTGATGGTTATTGGTTTGATAATATGCTTGAGCAAGAAATGCGTAGGCGTCCTCAGAGGGATTTTTTACGATGCTGAACCAACGCTTAAGAACCTGTATAGCTTCATTATAATTTTCTTGCTCAAAGTAAATTTGGGCGAGTGTATAGAGTGAAGATTGTTTGAGAGCTTCAGGCACCTCTTCTATTTTAGTAACGACTTTAAAAGCGTTGATTGAGGCTTTGCTTCTATTCTCTTGATAATATAAATAACCGAGTTGATTATTTATCATCGCAATTTCATAGCGCTTTAATGCTTTACTTTTTAAAAGCTTCTCTAATAGTTGGATTGCCTGGTCTGGCTGTTTCTTATCATTGTAAGTTTGTGCCTTTGTGAGGCTTTTATATATCTTGTCTGAGAGCGTATAGCTAGCAGCGATGGATAGCGTTGGACTGAATAAAACACAGACTAATAAAAGACGCATCACAGAGCAAAACCATCCAGCTGTAAGTGATTGGTCTGGAGTACTATTATACTTATTTAGTCCCGCTCTTTGTTTCACTTTATTATCGCTTTAATTTAAACGTGAATTTATTCTGTACGCCTTGTACTTCAACTGCCTGGCCTGCAACCATGCGTGGCTTATACTTAAACTTCATCACAGCATTAATAGCGGATTGGTCAAACACTCCTTTGGGATTGGAATCCACTACCTTTGGACTGCGAACGCTACCGTCACTAGTCACAGTGAAAGAGACGACTACCCATCCTTCGATACCGTTACGTAGCGCTCTGCGAGGGTATTGTGGCGGAACTTTTACCATTGGTAAGAAATCGCCATCCCCAGTGCCAAAACCAACGCCTCCCTCAATATTAAAACTAGGCTTGACAGCAACCTCACTAATATCAAACGAATCCACCGGTGCTTGAAATGCTTTGGTATCGAGCTCAACCGGATCCGGTTCTTCAAGAGGCTCTTCAGGTTTTTTGGGCTTGATTTGTTTTAGTTGTAGATCAGTGTCTTGTTTGACACGAATAAAGTTTACAGATTGATAATCATGTCCAACAGAAACATCGTAACCCGTGGAGAGGAAACCTTGCATCGTCAAAAACAACACGAAGGTTATAAGCATTGCTCCCACTTGAGTATATATGTAACGGCCGAATACGTTCATTGATTCTCTGCTGCGATAGCAATGTTATAGATGCCAGCTTGTCGCGCGGCATCCATGACTAACACTAGTTTCTCATTAGTCGAGCGCTTATCTGCTTGGATCACTATAGAGCTTTGTGGATTCTCGGCATTTAAACGCTCGATAATAGCCCGCAACGAACGCACATCTGCTTTACGTTTGTCGATCCAGATTTCATCATGTTCGTTGATCGCAATAAATATATTTGCCAATTCTTTCTTTACGGCAGATTGAGCTTGAGGTTTGTTAACTTCAATTCCAGATTCCTTTACGAAAGAAGCCGTGACGATAAAAAAGATCAACAAGATAAATACCACATCTAACATCGGTGTTAGATCTATGGGTGAATCTTCTTCTTCGACAAATTTACCGAATGGTCTACGCATCAATCACCTCGGTTAATTCTCAATTTTTAAATTTAAAGCCAAGCGCTCTGTTTCCCGCTCGGCTTTGCGCGCAACTAAGGTAATGGTGATTAAACCGCTGAGGGCGCTTACCATACCGGCCATCGTTGGTATCGTTGCTTTGGAAACACCAGCTGCCATAGAGCGGGTATTTCCCGTGCCAAAAGCGGCCATTACATCAAAAACTTCGATGGCACCAGAAACAGTACCTAGTAAACCCAGCATGGGACATAGTGCCACTGATGTCTTAATGATAGGAATAGAAAATCGAGCTTTGGCAGCTAAACCAGCAATTAATGAATGACGAATCTGATGTGCATACCAAGATTTAAATTCACTGCGTTGGTTCCATTCATTAACGGTTTTCTGCACTAATTTGGGAAAGGTAAAGTTTAGATACCAAAGTCTTTCGAGTAACAAGGTCCACATGAACCAAGTCAGAAAAGCAATGGACATTAATACCGGTCCCCCCGCGAGTACAAACTCACGGGATATTTGCATGCCTTCAACTAGAAACCACATGGCCTCTATCCTTTTCAGCAATAGCTGCCACTAAGCCGGTGCTCTGTTCTTCGAGAACCATAATAATGTGCTTGTAGCGACTATTAACCAAAGCATGAATCAGTATGATGGGAACAGCTACTGCCAAACCCTCCACAGTGGTGACCAGTGCTTGTGAAATACCACCGGCCATTAATTTGGGGTCGCCGGTACCAAATAAGGTAATGGCCTGGAAGGTATTAATCATACCTGTTACCGTGCCAAGTAATCCCAATAAGGGGGCAACCACAGCGACGATTTTAATGCTGGAAATGAAACGTTCTAGTGGAAGCTTCTCTTTTAAGATTGCTTCTCCCAGTTTGAGTTCTAAGGCTTCTACATCTAAGTGGCGATTATCTTCATAGACTTTGTAGATACGACCTAAGGGATTTCTTAAATCGATTTTTTTGGATTGTGCTTGTTTATTGATTTTTCGCGCAGTGACAAGCAAGCGAACCATGCGCTCGATACTTAAGATAAAGGCAACACAGCCTAACGCCAAAATAAAGTAACCAATTAATCCACCTTGCTCAATGCGTTCAATTAATGATGGAGTATCGACTAGTGCATTTAGAATAGCGCCTCGGGTGGGATCAACACCGATACCAGAAAATCCTTGAGCTTTATCCTGAAAGTTAAGGGCGCTCTTTGCATAGTGGCTAGGTGGTTGTTTAGCATAAGGAAGTAGCTTGCCTGTTTCAGGTACAAACTGTAGATAGACGCCTTGGGAAATTAAATTGAAAGTCCCTAAGCGAATAACCTCTTGTTGTTGAGGTTGACCGGAGCTGCCAATCACTTTGGCGTTAAATCTCTCAATCTGTCCTGAGGCAATAATTTCCCGTTGGATTTCATACCACAAGCTTTCTAATTCGTTAATTGAAGGCAGTGTATCGCTTTGCGCTACTTTCTTGGCGACATTATCAAAAATGTCTTCGCGGTTTTTATATTGTGATGACGTAATAGAATGATGCAGTTGACCCGAATAGGTGCCGGCGGTGGTTTGTAAGTGACCAAACAATTCTTTGAGTGATCCCATGCGATCGTCTAGCCTTACCTTGAGCTTATTTATCTGTTGCTCATTGTCATCGTAGTGTGCTTCTAGCTTTTCACTGAGCCTTTCAGCTGCTTTACGTTGGCTAACGGTTTCGTTTAGTAGCTTTTGTTGTTGTCGTTTGTTGCTTAAAAACTTTGCTTCACGCGCCTTGTGTTCTCGGCTTTCTTCAATGCGACCTTGCTCAATCATTTTGAGAAGATCGCCCACAGTTTCAATGGCAAGAGATTGTTGGCAAAAACTTATCGCGATAAGGGCAGTCAATAATCTAACCATGCTTATTGACCCCTCTGTGGTTTCGCCACGTTCACAGGCAATTTAATAATGTCTGGAGAAATTTGCCGCTTGGCCATTTTCAGGCCTTTGCGGATATCTCGGCGAAAACGGTCTTCTACTTCAACCCATTGTTTCGTTTCTCTATCCCAAGCACCTATTTCCCGCCCGTCTAGAGATTGATACATAAGACCAATTCTGCCTAAGCGAAGAAATTCCACATCTTTTTGTGTGGATGGCAGTGTGCCTCGATAGGTTTCGATAGTATTGCCGTATTCCAATTCGATCGCATAGGCTTCGAAGACTTGGCGAAACTTTTCAGCGATAGATACGTCAGCGCGATTCATCATGCCTTGTAGTTTCTCGATACGCTCTTGGCGCTCATCTAATAAAAAAGGAAGATCGAGTTTTACGAATTGATCGAGTCCTTGGATCATACGTAATAATAGCGGTGATATTTGGCGTTCCATTACCGAAATGTTTTTTAGTGTTTCGCCGATTTCGGCCATTTTCTCTTGCTGGCGCTTCAGTTGATTCTGCAACTGTGCATTGTAGATATTGAGGTCTTCGAGGCGTTTATTCTCTAGTTGAAACTTGCCATAGAGGGTTCGCGATTGGTCACTAAGTTTGTCGATTTTTTGCTGCGATCGAACCGCTTGCTGCTGGGTTCTTTCTCCTGACTTAATGAGCTTATCCACACTGGACACTGATGGCTCAGCAAAACTGGGCAGGCTTATGGACAACGCCGCTAAAGTTACACCAGCAAGTAGCGCTGGCCCAGCTATGGCGGCCACCCTTTTAGAGAAATTAATCATGATCTTGGTCCGTAGATACTGCTTTATTGTTATCTATCGATTTTTATTAGATTAACCCGCACAGTTATTCTGTAATTGATCAGTGGCAGGTGTTGAGGTTTGTTCTAATAGTGTAGGCATCATCCTAACACATTGTTTTTAGGATGAAGATAGCTAAAAACCATCATTGCGATGGCTCTAGTCCAAATTCATAAAGTGGGGTTTTGAGAGCAGAATAGACCTTAAGCAACGATACCGCTTTGTTGATAATGGGCAATTTGATCGTCGCTCAACTCAAGCAGCTCTTTTAGTACCCTATGACTATGCTCGCCCAGTTTTGGCGGTGCCGTGAATTGGCTTTCAGCAGTATTCGAAAGCTTAATGGGGTTTCCCGGTTGGTTTATTGATTGCCCATTACTTAAGGGCACGGTTACTTTCATATTGCGATGTAAAACCTGTGGATCTTGAAAAGCATGTTCGAAATCATTCACAGGTGCCGCGGGTATACGGTGCTCCTTTAATTGTTGTAGCCAGTATTCGCAGCTCTCGGTTGCGAAATGAGATTGAACCCTTTCATTAATAAAGTGGCGCTGTTCCCATCTCGCTGGCTGATGCCTGAACCGTTCATCAAGCAAATCAGGGTCATTTAGCAGTTGGGCTAACTTGCCGTAAAAGGCGTCTCCCATACAGGCGATAATCAAATGCCGAGTTTTGGTTTTAAAGGTGCCATAGGGGACATGTACGAAGTGGCTATTGCCCACGGCGGGTGGTTGAGTGCCACTCATTAGGTACATGGTGGCCATATAATTTAGCATCGAAATTTGGCAATCTTGCATCGAAATGTCGATATGTTGCCCTATTCCTGTGGTTTTCCGAGCGTGTAATGCTGCCAGAATGCCCATCACGGCGAACATACCGCCGCCAAGATCCCCGATGGGAATACCCGCTCTTAAAGGGTCGCCTCCTTCCTCTCCGGTAATAGACATGCCGCCACCCATTCCTTGAGCTACTAAGTCGAAAGCCGGGCGGTTTTTTTCTGGCCCGGTTTCACCAAAGCCAGTAATTGAGCAAGTTATTATTTTTGGATTATGTTGCTTAAGGTTGTCGAAATCGATCGCTAAGCGTTTGGGTACACCTTCGGCAAAGTTGTTCACAACAACATCGGCCTTTTTAACTAACTCGTAGAAAAGCGCTTTACCTTGGGGTGATTTAAGGTCGAGACATAGGCTTTGTTTGTTGCGACACAGAGTTAAGAAGTAGGCGCCATCGCCATCGATTGAATACAAATCACTATCTGCCAACAGTTTGCGGGTTGCCTCACCCTGAGGAGGTTCTACTTTTATGGTGCGAGCCCCGAGATCCGCCAGCAGCTGAGTACAGTAGGGCCCAGAAAGCATATGGGTGAGATCAAGAATCGTAATATCGCCTAGTGCGCCCATGGTGGTTCCTCTTTGTTCTGCTGTTTGAATCGATAAATTATCAGTTTTGTATACAATATTAAATAGTAAATTAATTGTACTATTATTTTTCGCGCCATTATTGAAATCTATAGCGTTGTTTTTAATGGCATTATTTAATATTTATAAATTCTCGTTGTCTTTTGATCTGCCACTGCTTAGTATACTTTCTTAACAATTATTGTATGCAATCTAGGATGAGGTTGTCGGTTTATGTATGCCAGCAACCAAGATGTCACTACTAACGTAAAGCTGTGACCGAACTAAGGCTAAACACAGAGCATCTTTGAAAGTTGTTTTTACGGTATTGAGAGGGAACCATGAACGAGACAGTTAATGAGACGGCTTCAGCCGCTAAACCAGAGGTGTCTTTAGAGCAATTACACCACATCCATCACGCCGCCTATCGCTGTCGAGATGCAGAACAAACTCGATGGTTTTATGAAGATGTCTTAGGGTTTCCGTTGGCGGCAGCAATGGTCTTCGACGAAGAGCCAGGCGCAAACAAGAAGCGGGACTATATGCATCTATTCTTCCAAATGGGCGATGATAATTTTATTGCCTTTTTTGATGTTCCCGATGATGTTGAAGAAAAAATGTTTATAGCCCGACATGGTTTTGATCAGCATCTCGCCTTTGAGGTGGACACCATGGATGAGCTTAAGGCGTGGCGTCGTAAAATTAATAAAGCTGGCCGCCCTTGTTTCGGGCCTATCGACCATGGCTTTATCCATTCCATCTATATGTATGATCCCAATGGTGTTCAGGTGGAGGTTACGGTGCGTGATCCTAATTACGATCAGATACTCGCAGATGACTCAGCCAAGGCCCATGAAGTGTTAAAGCAATGGACCGAAAAAACTCGTGCTGCTAAGGAGTCGCGCTTGGGTGCGGATGTACTAGATATGCGTGGTATCGATCTTTCTAAAGTGGACATGACAAAGGTGAAAAAGCCATGAGTGAATCAAAAAAGTACCAACGAATTCCCTACATGGTGGTGTTTCAAGAACAAGCAAAATACAAAGACACCTATGCCGGAGCTATGGAATTTGTTGCCTTAGAAGCACATCTTTTAAAGCCCGCTAATGAATCCAAAACGGTTGTTATTTTTATGCACCCTATCGGTGGTGGTGCCTACCTTCCTATGGTGTCTTCATTAGCTAAGAAAGGCTTTCATGTTATTTATTGCAACAGTCGTTATCGTGGTGTGGATAGTGCTTTGATCATGGAAAAAGTCGCACTCGATTTAGGCGCCTGTGTGCGTGATGCTAAGGAACGTTTAGGTTACGAGAAAGTGGTGTTAGCGGGTTGGAGTGGAGGTGGATCATTATCATTGTTCTATCAAAGCCAAGCGAAAAAAACCACGATTACCCATACACCTGCTGGTGATGTGGTGAACTTGGTCGATGCCAATTTAATTCCTGCCGATGGCATGATGCTGTTAGCGGCTCACATTAGTCGTGCTGGCACGTTAACAGAGTGGATGGATGCCTCGATTCTGGATGAATCAGATCCAACTAAAAGAGATCCCGAGCTCGATCTTTACGATTCAAATAACAGCAACCAAGCACCCTACTCACCAGATTTTGTAGAACGTTATCGAGCTGCGCAAATTGCTCGGAATCGTAAAATCACTGCTTGGGTAAAAGATAAACTACAGGCGTTTAAAAACGATGGCCTGGACAATGAAGAGTTTGCGTTTGTTGTGCATGGCACCATGGCAGATCCTCGCTTTCTTGATGTGACATTGGATCCTAATGATCGACCCGCCAATTGGTGTTATTTAGGTGATCCTCGTGTAGTTAATAATGGCCCGGTGGGATTAGCACGATTCTGTACCTTGCGTTCTTGGTTATCCCAATGGAGTTACGACGATTCCAACGCCGATGGTTTAGCCTGTGCGGAACACATTGGCGTACCCACTTTAGTGATAGGTAATACGGCGGATGATGCCTGCACACCATCCCATACCCATCGCCTTTATGAGGCTGTTGGTGTGGAAGATAAAGAAATGCATGAAATTAAAGGTGCTAACCATTATTACTTTGGGCAACCCGATAAAATGGAACAGGCGGCTACACTTTGTGCAGATTGGTTGACTCAAAAAGGATTTAGTCAATAAAGTCACGACTTTTAAGAATTCTGGTCATGTGCCCGGATTAAAGACTTGGTTAATATGCTCGCGATCAATAATACCAATCGGGATAAGGTAAGAGGAATCATCCATGAGTTTATTAGAAGAAAGCGATCGCGAGCTATTTCGGGACAACTTTAAAAGATTTTTAGAAAAAGAAATCGAGCCTCACTACGAAGAATGGGAAAAGGCAGAGATATTTCCTCGCGATGTCTGGCTTAAGCTGGGTGAGAACGGCTTTCTATGTGTGGATGTTCCGGAAGAATATGGCGGATATGGCGCTGACTTTCGCTTATCTGCCGTTGTAATTGAAGAACTCTGTCGCGCTGGCTACGGAGCGTTAGGCTCCTCTGTTTCAGTTCATGCTGATATTGTTACGCCCTATGTGCTCCACTTAGGCAGCGAAGCGCAAAAGCAACATTGGTTGCCAAAAATGGTCACCGGTGAAGCGGTGGGAGCGATTGCGATGACAGAACCCGGTGCAGGGTCTGATCTACAATCCATGCGCACTAGTGCTGAAAAACAAAATGATAGCTACGTAATTAACGGTCAAAAAACCTTTATAACTAACGGTCAACATTGTGACATTTTGATTGTGGCAGCCAAAACCGATCCAAATGCTGGTGCCAAAGGCATTACCCTCTTTACTATGGATTGTTCATTACCTGGGTTTCAGCGCGGTCGTAATTTAGAAAAAATGGGGCTGCATTCTGGGGATACTTCTGAACTCTTTTTTGACAATGTTACGTTGCCTGAATCAGAAGTATTAGGTGGGATTGGCAAAGGTTTTATTAATTTAATGAATGAGTTGCCTAGAGAACGAGTAATCCTAGGAATTGGTGCATTAGCGGCTTGCGAAGGCATGTTGGATTGGACTGTAGAATACACCCAAGAACGAAAAGCATTTAATCAAAGCGTGTCTCAGTTTCAAAACACCCGCTTCAAATTGGCAGAATTAAAAACCCAAATTGAAGTGAACAAAGCCTACGTTGAAAAATGTACCGAGCGTTATGACCAGCAGGCGTTATCAACCACCGAAGCATCCATGGTGAAACTGTCTACTACCGAATTACAATGCAAGGTCGCCGATGAGTGCCTGCAACTGTTCGGTGGCTATGGTTATATGCGTGAATATAAAATTTCTCGTGCCTATGTGGATGCGCGTATTCAGCGTATTTATGGTGGTACTTCTGAAGTGATGAAAGAAATCGTAGCCAGAGAGTTGGTGGGACGTTAATTAATGGTAGAGAAATCCAATACGCGATCGTTATCGGTAACCGAAGATTTGCGGGAGCAGCTCTTGGCTGGTGCCTTTGCACCAGACTCCCGCATGCAAGAGGTTGCTTTAGCCGAACGTATGCAAGTTTCTCGCACTCCGATTCGAGAAGCCTTAAGAGCCTTAGAGCAAGATGGGCTTCTTATCTACCAGCCAAACAAGGGTTATGTGGTTCGTCGCTTTGAGTTAAGCGATATCTTAAAAGTATTCAGAGTGCGTGCAGTACTCGAGGGGTTGGGGGCAAGAATAGTGGCGGAAGAAGGATTGAGCCCCCAACAACAAGCTGAAATGGAAGCGTCGTTGAGTTGGGGTGAGCGACTTATTCAAGAGCGTAGAATGACGCCTGAAGATTGCGATGAATGGCGTGAGATGAATACCCAATTTCATGTCGCTATTTTGGCAGCGGCGGACAACGATTTACTGGTTCGATTTGCGCAAACCTCTCGCAAAGTGCCGGTGGTTTTTAATGGCTCCTTTAAGTTTTACAGTGAGCAGGATTTCCGTCGCTCTATGGATCATCATGGTCTGATCTTGGATGCTATTTTGAAGCGCCAGGGGGAGCGGGCGGATCACTTGATGAAAGAACACATATATCAGGCGCAGCAGATTGTCGCTGCCAATTTTTCGTCAGTTTTTAGCTGATTATGTAACTTATTCATTTGTATGGGGAAATATTGCTTAGCTTATCTTGTGACCTAATATGTATAGGCTAAATAAATTCATAAAGTTTCCTTTATGGAATAGCAGTTTATACTGAAATATTGAACGGTTTGATTAATTCATATTCAAGGTAATTCCAGAGAAGCTAAGGGAGAAAACTTTGCGACCTTTCGAGTTCGCTGAGGAACCAGGCACCAACCACGTTTTGTGCAAAGTCTTTCCGGTTGAAGCGGCGATGCTTACCGAAGACGAGGCTATGCGTGTTTGGAACATGTCGGAATTTACCAAATGCCAATTGAGCCAAGAACAACTGCAGCAAACCATTGCAAATGCGTTGCAGTCCCTAGAAGAAAACCCGCCTTTACCGACGTTAGATCTTGAGGAGTCAGAACCGGAACCAGTGGTTGTGGCACCTGTTGCCGAGCGTATTGATGCCTCCTGCGCTATAGAAATTGCAGATGACAAAATGCAGGCAGAGTTAATCATTACGGCTGCCCATGGAGGCAGGCATGTTGAGACGACCGAGGTGAAAGATCTGCTCGTGCAGAATCGCATTAGCCATGGTGTTGAATTTCAATGGTTAAGTCGCTTGGTAAACGAAGCTCAGCGAGCCGAGCCAGGTGCCGAAGTTCGCGGTATTGTGGCTGAAGGCACTAACCCTGCGGCAGGTATACCGACTGAGTTTGAATTTTTGGTGATACCTTTTGAAGATCGAATTCTAAAGCCACAAAGCCGAGATGACGGCACCTTGGACATGCACAATCTAGGTGACATTGAAGTGGTGGATGTGGGCCAGGCACTGGTGCGTCGAATTCCTTCGCAACCCGGTGAAGCCGGCTCCGATGTATTTGGAAATACTCTGCTATCTGAGGCTTTGAAAGACACCTCTTTTGATCAGGGAGAGGGGACCGAGGTTTCAGCGGACGATCCTCATTTGCTCATTGCTACCCGTCATGGCGTTCCGCTGAAGCTTCGTTGCGGAATGAAGGTTGACGAGGTGTTAGTTGTTCGCGACGTCGATCTCAATACTGGTAACGTCGATTACGATGGCAGCGTGATGATCAAGGGAGACGTAAAGAATGGCATGTGTGTTAGTGCCACCGGTGATGTTTATGTAAACGGCTTTATAGAGAACGCAAGAATTAATGCTCAAGGTAATGTGGTTATTAAGCAGGGAGTCATTGGTAAACCAGAAGTAGTTAAAGATCCCAAAGGACTTGAAGCTGAGGATGCTTGTTATGTTAAGGGCAAGAATGTTATGGCCCGCTATGCGCAAAACGTTTTCTTAGAAGCCGAAGACAAAGTGGAGTTAGGAGCACAGCTCCTTCATTGTATTGTCGTTGGTTGTAGAGAATTGCACGTGGGGGATGAAGGTAAGCGCAAAGCAAAACTTGTAGGTGGCGTGGCTAACATTGCTGAGTCAGCTCATATAGGGACCCTTGGATCTGTGGCGGGAACAACGACTTTATTGCGTTTTGATCTGCAAGCGGTTCCATTACATGATGAAATGGTAGAGCTACAAACTAGCCTAGATGAAAAATTAGAAACTATTGATGGTTTATTAGAAGCGATTCTTGCTTTGCGGAAATTAAAACCTACACCAGAGCTTATCGAGAAAGCGCGTAAGGCTAAGAACACGGTTGATCAGTTTCGAGAGGAAACGGATAATCTTCTGAAGGTGATCGAAGAAAAACAAAATCTCATCGAAGCCGAAAAGAAAATGGCTCGATTACATATTTATGGCCAAGCGTTTCCCAATGTGGAACTGAAATTTCTTGATATTGAGTACAAGTTGAAAGAAGAGCGTAAAAGCTCTCAAATTGGCATCAGCAATGATCGCTGGTGCAATTTATAACTCTAGTTTTGTTTTATTTTTCCAACAAAGACTTTAAAGGATCGGGGGGATCTATGAGTCAAATTTTCTCATTAAAAGGTAAAGTTGCCTTGGTTACCGGTGGTACCAGCGGTATTGGATATATGATTGCGGAAGGGTTGGTTAAACACGGAGCAAAAGTGTATGTCGCATCCCGTAAGCAGCAGGCTTGCGATGAAACCGCTGCGGCCTTATCTGCCCATGGTGAATGCCTAGCAATACCAGCAGATCTATCTACCGAAGCGGGTTGTGCCCAATTAGTTGAAGAGCTGCAACAACGAGAGCAGTCGCTTCATATATTGGTTAACAATGCTGGTGTGACCTGGGGGGCGCCTCTAGATGAATACCCTGATGAAGCTTGGGATAAGATTTTTAATCTTAATCTAAAGTCAGCATTCACAATGACTAAAAAATTGCTGCCCCTATTGGAGAATGCAAGAACTGATGCGGATCCTGCACGGGTTATTAATACCACTTCTGTTGCTGGTCAATTAACGGCAAGTATGCAGGCTTACGCATATGGCCCTACCAAAGCGGCATTAAATCACTTAACAAAAATTTTGGCTTTTGAATTGGCTGAAAGAAAAATCAATGTGAATGCTATTGCGCCTGGTGTGTTTCCTAGTCGCATGACTAACTTCATTATGAAGCACGATGAGTTAGCGCAGCAACAAGCTAAAAACGTACCCCAAGGTCGGTTGGGCAAGCCGGAGGATATGGAAGGTTTAGCGGTATTCCTAAGTGCGCCTGCATCTGCTTATATAACCGGTAACGTGATCTGCTTAGATGGTGGTAGTTCTGTTAAACCGGCTCCTTTTATTTAATCTCTGTAAGTAAATAAAACCGATCATAAAAAGGAGAGCCAACCTAGCTCTCCTTTTTTATTGCCTTGATCTTTAAGCAACGCCCATTTGCAACTCAGTAAGATTTGAATCTGAATCGGGCCCTTCAAAGAGGGTATAAATTTCGCGACATTGATCAGTCATAGTAAGACCACTTTTTTCAATATCCGCAATAAATGGATCATAGCCTTTTGATCCCATATCATTCATGTTGCCTTGGTAGGTTCGCTCTACACATTTAAAAGGCTCAAGTGTTGTTACTTCATAGGCCCCTTTATAATCTGAAGAATTTTTAACAGGCTGTGTAATCTTGAGTTCGAAGGGACTTTCACAATCGCCGGTGCACCCCTCGTAAACAAATATCATGGGACCATCCATTTCTAGATTCTGTTGGTTTACATCAGCCATAAGCTTTTCTGGTAAATCACCGATATCGGCCATAATTGTTTTTAAGGTGGCTTGCTTTGAAACTGCGATGACATTTACGGGTTGAGTTTGTTTAGTTTCCATGTTGGTTTCCTTTTCACCAATGCTAGTTTTCGAGATTAGGTTAAAGTTTTTAACTAGGCTGTTTAACAACCGTATGGATACAATAAGGGGGGCTTCTGACAACCCTTTGTCAGGAGGGTTTGGAAAAACCTTAATGACCGTAATGAAGGGCGAGTTCTTTGATTAATCGCGCCATCTCGTCATTTAAAGCAGAAGGTTCGATAATCTTGATGGCATCGGTGTAGCTGAGCAACCAGCGAGCAAAATATTCTAACTCAGGAACTAAGAATGACATTTCGATCCAATCATCATTGATAATTTCTTCGCTCACATATCCATAGTAAAACTTCTGATTCTGCATAAACTGGGCAATTTGCCGATCTACATGCAACGTGATGGCATGTAGGTCCTGGGGTTCAGTTAAGCCTTCGATATATTCTGTGAGGCTAGCGCGGCTGCGGCGATTGAAGTGATCACTGGTGACGGCCAGAGTTTGTATTCTGTCTAAGCGAAAGTCTCGGTAGTCATCGCGGGTTTGACACCAGGCAATTAGGTGCCAATGGCGACTGTAATAGTAGAGACCAATGGGCTCAATTGTTCGCTGGCCTGATTGCTGCCGATAGTGGGCGTAGTATTCGATCTGTAGCGTGTGAGAAAACACGATGGCTTTTTGGATTTCTTCTAACCAACGATCCCCAGCTGTATCCGATTGGTTTACGCCTAAATGAACATCGACACGTTGTGATAAGGCTTCCAAATAATCCTTATCATCATGTCCCAAAACTGCTTTTACCTTATCCAACGCAGAGCGATAGGATTGACCGGTCTTCTGATCTCTAATACCTTGAATAAACTTTTCCGCAAGCAACAGCGCAACGGCTTCGTCACGATCAAACATCACTGGGGGTAGACGATAGGACTTGTCCAAGAAATAGCCGAGCCCTGCTTCTGAACCAATGGGTACGCCAGCTGTTTCTAGAGTTCGAATATCCCTGTACACCGTACGCTCACTGACCCCAAAACGCTCTGCGATTTCTTTCGCTGTAATGAGCCGTTTGGTATGAAGCATTGTGAGAATGGAAATGACGCGGTCAAAACGATTGATATCTGCCATGTTTTTATTAGGGGTACGTTCCAGTTTGGTGCGATATTTTGCAGGTGCATTATTGTTGTGCTTTAGTTTGCTTTAACTTAGCGCGTTTTACTATGAATTCACCCAAGTAATGCGACTGAAAAGCGCTGAGCCTTAATGGATAGCTCGAAAAAACGTCATAACTCATTGCTACTCTGTTAAGTTGGTGAGTGGCATAGATATTGTAGATATATAGATAGCACTTATTTAGTACTGACGCTTACGGCTATCGGTAGTGATAGTAAGTTTATTTTGTTGAAAAGATCGAGAAAAACAACATGGGGATTGATTGGAAGCGCTATAAACCAGCTCAGCACTTTGACGAATTAATTAGCAGTCCGGGGAATGCTCGTGCACCCGCTCGTCGATTAGTGAGTTACTTAGCCTCTTTAAACCAAGAAGAATTGGATGCTAGGCGTCAAACCGCCGAAGCCACCATTCAACAGATGGGTATTACGTTTACCGTTTATACCGATGAAGGCAATATTGATAGAGCCTGGCCTTTCGATATCATTCCGCGTGTTATATCGGCAAAGCAATGGAAAAAAACTGCAGATGGTTTAGCGCAAAGATTGAGAGCGTTAAATCTATTTATTGATGATTTATATCACGATCAAAAAATTCTCAAAGATGGTGTCGTGCCCGCTCATATTATTCTTGATTCAAAGAACTTTCGCCAGGAATGCGTCGGCGTGTCACCACCCCTTGGGGTTTGGGCACATATCTGTGGCACTGATTTAGTGCGCGATAAGGATGGCGAGTTTTACGTTTTGGAAGACAACTTAAGAGTGCCTTCGGGGGTTTCTTATATGTTGGAAAATCGTGAAATCACTAAGCGGGTTTTGCCTGAATTTTTTGAAAGCGATCGTATTCTGCCCATCGATGAATATCCATCCAAGTTATTTGATACCCTGGTTTCATTATCACCTCGCCGCGTTAAGCATCCGGAAATTGTAGTATTAACCCCTGGTATCTTTAACTCAGCCTACTTCGAGCATGCTTACCTGGCACAGCAAATGGGCGCTGAGTTAGTAGAAGGCCGTGATCTAGTGGTAGGTGATGACGATTGTGTTTATATGAAAACCATCGAGGGCCTAGAACGTGTTGATGTAATTTATCGCCGCATTGATGATCTGTTTCTTGATCCTGAGGTATTCAAAAAAGACTCTATGCTTGGCGTTCCGGGTTTAGTGAGAGCTTGGAAGAAAGGTAAGGTTGCTTTGGCTAATGCGCCAGGAGCGGGAGTCGCCGACGATAAAGTGGTCTACGCTTTTGTGCCAGAGATCATTAAATATTATTTAGATGAAGACCCTATTCTTCCCAATGTTGAAACCTATTTGTGTGAAGATGAAAAGCAACGTAATTATGTTCTAGCGAATCTGGATAAATTGGTGGTTAAACCTGCTAACGAATCTGGTGGCTACGGCATGTTGGTTGGGCCCCATTCCACCAAAAGGGAAAGGGATACCTTTGCTGAGTTGATTAAAAAGAATCCTCGTAATTATATTGGTCAACCGACTTTGAGTTTATCTACTGCGCCAACCTTATTCGAAAATGCCAATGTGGAACCAAGACATTTGGATTTACGCCCGTTTATTTTACAAGGGGAAGATACCTACGTAACAACAGGGGGCTTAACGCGCGTTGCGATGCAAAAAGGATCTTTAGTGGTCAACTCCTCCCAAGGTGGTGGTAGTAAAGATACTTGGATTGTGGATACGGAGGGGAAAGCCTAATGTTATCTACGGTAGCAGAACGACTTTATTGGGCTGCACGCTATTTAGAGCGGGTTGAAAACACCGCGCGTTTGGTGAAGGTGTATACCAACCTAATTCTAGATTTGCCTGATGGTGTTAATGTTGGCTGGTATAACTTGGTGGAACTAAATAGTTGTACTGAGACCTTTGAAAAGCGCTATAAAAATCAGACTGAGCGTAACGTTGTTAAGTTTTTATTAGCGGATGACTTTAATTTCAATTCCATGATGTCAGCATTAAATGCCGTTCGCGAAAATATCCGTACGTCTCGCGATGAAATGCCCGTTGAGACATGGGAGCAAATCAACGAGCTGCATTTATATGTGAAAAATAATGTGCAAAAAGCCATTAGTCGCAGTAATCGACATGAATTCTTAGATGGTGTCATTCAAGGCTCGCAACAAGTAAATGGCTTGTTAAGTGGTACCATGAGCCAGGATGCTGGCTGGGAATTCTTGCGCTTAGGTCGAAATTTAGAGCGGGCTGATATGACCACGCGAATTCTTGATGCAGGTATTGCTGCCATTTTGCAGGAAAGTAGTACCAGTGAGCCGGCTGCTAACTTTACCCAAATAGTATGGGGTAATGTGCTTTCATCACTGAGTGCCTACGTACCTTATCGTAAGGCGATGCGTACCTCTGTTAAAGGTGAGGAAGTAACACGATTTTTAATTGAAGATACCTACTTCCCCCGATCTATGCTCTTTTGCTTGAATCATATGCAGGATGCTTCCAGCAAGCTTCCAAGGCATGACAAAGTGGTTAAGCAAATAGCGAAGTTGAGCAAACAAGCGCTTAAAGAAGTGGATCACACTCGTCGTGATCAATCATTCCGAGACTACATCAATGATCTACAGATTGGTATTGCTGATCTTCATTGGTGTTACGCTGAAACCTGGTTTCCCGAACAAGCTTAAGAGGCATTCTTCATGACGATTCGAGTGGCATTACGTCATCTTACCGACTATCAGTTCGATAAACCGGTGCAAGTCTATCCTCATGTATTGCGCCTGAGGCCGGCGCCTCATAGTCGTACCAAGATTCATGGTTATTCATTAAAAATAAAGCCAGAAAACCATTTTATAAATTGGCAGCAGGATCCGTTTGGCAACTTTCAAGCGCGCTTGGTATTTCCGGAAAAAGTAAAGCATTTAAGTTTTGAAGTGGAGGTCATCGCTGATATGACAGTGATCAATCCCTTTGATTTTTTTCTTGAAGAAGACGCGCAGGAATTTCCCTTTGAATATGATGAGCAGACTAGCAAGGAATTGAAGCCCTATTTAGTAGTGGAAGAAGATGGGCCTTTGCTCAAGGAATGGATAAAGGGCATAACAAAGGAGTCAATGAAGACCAACGATTTTCTGGTCTATATAAACCAAGCCGTAGAGAAAGAAATTGACTATGGGATACGGCTTGAGCCTGGTATTCAGACGTGCGAAGAAACCTTAACTCTCAAAAAAGGTTCTTGCCGTGATACTGCTTGGTTACTGATTCAAATACTTAGACATTTGGGATTGGCAGCACGATTTGCCTCTGGTTATTTGGTGCAGCTTGCCCCCGATGTGAAAGCCTTAGACGGCCCGAGTGGGCCTACGGAAGACTTTACTGATCTTCATGCTTGGTGCGAAGTTTATGTACCAGGAGCCGGTTGGATTGGCTTAGACCCTACTTCAGGTTTATTAGCCGGAGAAGGTCATATTCCTTTGGCTTGTACCCCCGATCCGATTTCCGCAGCGCCAATCACCGGTGCTACCGATGAATGCGAAGTTGAGTTTGATTACGCCAACAAAGTCTATCGGATTCACGAAGATCCACGTGTAACCAAACCCTATAGCGAAGAGCAATGGGATACCATTCAAGCGCTCGGAAAATCCGTGGATGATACGTTATCAAGAAACGATGTTCGCTTAACTATGGGTGGTGAGCCTACCTTTGTTTCTGTCGATGATATGGATTCAGAACAATGGACTACAGCGGCGCTGGGCGCAGATAAGCTAAAGCTTGCTAAAGATTTATTGCTGCGTTTGCGAGATCGCTTCGCACCCAATGGTTTATTGCATTATGGCCAAGGCAAATGGTACCCCGGAGAAGAGTTACCTCGCTGGGCGCTGGGTTGTTTTTGGCGTAAAGATGGCGAAGCCTTGTGGCAAGATCCTTCGCTGCTAGCGCGCGTCGATAAAGATTATGGTTTTACACAGGAAGATGCGCGAATTTTTAGTCAACGGTTAGCATCTTCATTAAAACTAATCGCCAATTATGTGCAACCGCTTTATGAAGACACATTATATTATTTGTGGAAAGAGCAAAGTCTTCCTAAAAACATTGATCCTTTAAAAGCAGACTTAAAAGATAGCCTAGAGCGTCGCCGCATTGCGCGAGTATTAAACCAAGGGCTAGATGAGCCTGCCGGCTATTTGCTGCCTGTGGGTTGGGATTACGTTAACCAACAATGGCGCTCAACAAAATGGCCCATGCGTAATGATCGTATTTTGTTGATCCCTGGCGATTCACCTGTTGGCCTACGTTTGCCCTTGGATTCGTTGCCTTTTATGTCGGAAAAACAAAAGCGCCGTGAGTTTGAAGCAGAACGGGATCCGTTTGAGTCGGTTGATCAATTGGGTGAGGTAGCTAGTTTATACAATCAAATTCGTCAGCAAAGCACTGTGCAGCATGAAACGTTGCAAACCATGCACGATGCAGATGAGTCAGACACTGCAATGGATGAGGTGGTGCGCACAGCGGTCTGTGTAGAAGCTCGTGAAGGTCGACTCCACGTATTCTTACCACCACTGCATTATCTGGAGCATTACGTTGAATTAGTGCATGCGGTGGAATCCGTGGCTAACGAGTTAGAAATGCCAGTGGTGATTGAAGGTTACGAGCCGCCTAAAGATGCCCGTTTATGTGGGTTATTAGTGACACCCGATCCCGGCGTTATCGAAGTTAATATTCATCCTGCTCACAGCTGGAAGGACCTGGTTGATAATACCCAAGCGCTTTATGAGGAGGCTCATCAGTGTCGTTTGGGTACGGAAAAATTCATGTTAGATGGTCGCCATACTGGTACCGGCGGTGGCAACCACGTTACTTTAGGTGGCGCGACACCGGCTGATAGTCCCTTCTTAAGGCGGCCAGATTTACTGCGTAGCTTCGTGACCTATTGGCAGCATCACCCTGGTTTGTCTTATCTATTTTCCGGTATGTTTATTGGTCCTACTAGCCAAGCACCTCGAGCGGATGAAAGTCGTGGCGAAATGCTTTACGAATTGGAAATCGCATTTCAGCAAATGCCAAAAGGAGAAGTTGCTCAACCTTGGTTAGTGGATCGCTTAATGCGCAATTTATTAATCGATGTCACTGGAAATACCCATCGTGCAGAATTCTGTATCGATAAACTTTATTCGCCAGGTAGCGCCAGTGGTCGCCAAGGATTGCTCGAGTTCCGCGGTTTTGAAATGCCACCCCATTACCAAATGGCATTGGTACAAGTTCTTCTAATCAGAGCCTTGGTTGCTCGTTTTTGGTTAGCGCCCTATGAGAAGCCTTTAGTGCGTTGGGGAACTAACCTTCACGATCGTTTTATGATGCCTTATTATGTCTGGCAGGATCTTAAGGAGGTGGTAACGGATTTAAATGAGTTTGGCATACCCTTCCAACTCGATTGGCTAGCACCCTTTGAAGAGTTTCGCTTTCCTCATTATGGACGTTTGCAATTGGATGATATCGCTATCGAATTGCGTTGGGCGATCGAACCATGGCATGTGCTAGGTGAGGAAGTGACCAGTCTTGGTACGGCGCGTTTTGTCGATTCTTCAGTGGAGCGTTTACAGGTTAAAGTGAATGGTATCAATGGTGAGCGCTACGTGTTGGCTTGTAATGGTCGCAGGGTGCCATTGCAGTCGACAGGCAAGCACGAAGAATACGTGGCCGCTGTGCGCTACCGAGCCTGGCAACCACCATCGGCATTGCATCCAACCATCGGATTGCATGTGCCCTTAGTATTTGACTTGATCGATACTTGGAATGGACGTTCTGTGGGAGGCTGTACTTATCATGTGTCTCACCCCGGTGGTCGCACCTATGATACCTTCCCAATCAATGCCTTTGAGGCTGAATCAAGACGGGTCAATCGATTCTGGGATCATGGTCATACCCAAGGTACCATCACTCCAAGGCCCTTTAATGATGCTATTCGACAATTTTATCCGAATCAGCAGCCACCGCGTCCAATGGCTCCACCGCCCGAGGAGCCGGCAAGTGAGTACCCACACACGCTGGATTTGCGACGTGCAGTTATGTGAAAAACAGCCATAATACCCCATAATAATTAGAAATTTTCCGCCAGACACAATCGGACGTTATGCAAACACCCATTAATTCCAAACTGGGCCCGCTGAGTTACTCCACCCACTCCGAAGGCTTCGATGAAGTCTTCGCAGAGGATGGTGCAATTCGTGAGCATTGGCAGTATCTCTTTGATAGTTTGAATCAGCTTGGTATTGAGGCGATCGATGAGCGGCACAGCAAAGCGCAAAGAATCTTGCGGGATGACGGTGCCACTTATAATGTTTACCAGGAAGCGATTGCAAAAAGCCGTGCCTGGTTTTTAGATCCCGTGCCTCATGTCATTAAGAGCGAAGATTGGGGCGATATTGAATCGGGCATTCTGGAACGCTCCGAACTAATGAACCTGCTGCTGCAAGATATCTACGGTGCGCGGGAAATTATTAAGTACAACTTGGTACCCCCCGAACTAATCTTCTCTCACAAAGGGTTTTTGCGGCCTTGTCACAACGTTAAGCTTCCTGGCGAGCATCAGCTGATTTTGCACGCGGTGGATATGATCCGCGATGAAGATGGCGAAATGTGTGCCATTAGCGATCGCACCCAAGCGCCCAGTGGTGCTGGATATGCTTTAGAAAATCGAACGGTGATGTCGCGTATTTTCCCCAGTCTATTTCGCGATAGCCATGTTCACCGCTTGGCACTGTTTTTTAGATCATTGCGCTCAAAATTAAGCGAACTAAGTCCCGGTGTTTCCGTGCCAAGGATTGTGGTATTAACGCCGGGTGCATACAACGAAACTTATTTTGAACATGCCTACCTTGCGAACTATTTGGGTTTCACCTTGGTTCAAGGTGGTGACCTCACTGTTCGCGATGGTTTTGTATGGATGAAGTCCCTAGAAGGCTTACGCAAGGTCGATGTGATTTTGCGTCGCGTTGATGATATGTATTGCGATCCCGTGGAGTTGCGTGGTGATTCCCATTTGGGTGTACCTGGATTGTTAGAAGTCGTTCGTGCAGGTCGTGTGGTAGTGGCGAATCCTTTGGGATCTGGCGTTTTAGAAAACCCAGCTATCTTAAAATACCTTACCGAGATTGGACGCTTCTTTTTAGGTAGGGAGCCTCGACTAAAATCCGTTGATACTTTTTGGTGTGCAGATCCTAAAGACTTTGATCATGTCATTGATAACTTTGATGACATGGTGATTAAGCCGACTTTTAGAAAGCCAGGCACTTTCAGTATTTTGGTCTCTGATTTAGACGATAAGCAAAAAAACAAACTAAAGAAAAGCATCAAAGACGCGCCCCATTTGTATGTGGCTCAGGGTTATATGAAACCCTCACAAACACCCGCGTGGATTGATCAAGGCTTAGTGTCTCGCCCTGCCATCTTAAGAAGTTTTTCAGTGGCTGCAGAATCTTCTTACTCGGTAATGCCCGGAGGCTTAACAAGAATTGGCGGAGATGCCGATACCACAATTCTAACCAACCAGCGTGGGTCGGAAAGTAAAGACACTTGGGTTATCGCTTCCGAACCGGAAAAACAAATTTCATTGCGCTCCGAAGCAGCCTCCACCGTTAAGGAAGTCAGTGAGCATAGTACTGACTTACCGAGTCGTGTGGTGGAGAATCTGTTTTGGATGGGGCGTTATGCAGAGCGAGCCGAATCAGCTCTGCGACTATTACGTTCAGTGTTTGTGCGTTTAAATGGCTTTGAGTATTTATCGGAAGCAGCAACTCAAACACTACTCAGATCTGTTACTCACTTAACCAATACTTACCCCGGGTTTACGGTGGAAAATTCGGATTTGTTTAAGTCACCAGAAGCAGAATTGGTGTCAGTGGTTTTAGATGAGCAGCGCATAGGCGGCGTCACTTCTAGTTTATTAGCTATGCTCACCTCCGCTGAAGAAGTTAAAGAGCTCTTATCGGCGGACACACAACGAGTTATTAACGATATTGGCGATGAACTAGAGACTCTTAAATCCGTATTTAAAAAGCAACTGGCATCTGCTCCTGAAGAAGCGTTAGATCCTTTGGTGACTGCATTGTTAGCACTTTCTGGGTTATGTCAGGAAAGTATGATCCGTGGTATGGGGTGGCGCTTTATGGAAATTGGGCGCCGGTTTGAACGGGCCTTACAAACCATATCGTTGTTAAGGGCAACCATGGTACCGGTGCTTAACGAAACTGATGAAATGATTCTATTAGAATCGGTTCTGTTCAGTGTGGAAGCATTGATCACTTATCGCCGTCGTTATCGTACCGATATGAATGTAGCCAGCGCCATTGATTTAGTCATGCTTGATGAAACTAATCCTCGTTCACTCATTTACCAATTAACCCGTTTAGAAGAGCACTTATCAGTGTTGCCGAAAGTTGAAACCATGCAACGCTTATCTGAAAAAGAAAAGCTAGTGCTAGAAGCCAAAACTTCATTGCAGCTTTCGGATCTACAACGCTTTACTCAAACCGAGTCTGATGCAGGCATTCGTGAGAACTTGGATCAGGCTCTAGTAAGAATTCAGCGTTTGCTTATCGAAGGTGCTGGAAAAGTGTCAGAGAAATACTTTGATCATGCAGATGGACCGCAATTATTGGTTAAGTCTGGTTGGGAGCTTTAAATGATTAAGTACGAAATAAAGCACACCACTACTTACGAATATGGTGACAATGTTTCGCAATGTCACAACTTGGTTTATCTATTGCCAAGAGATACGCGCCATCAGCGCTGCATTAACATGACGGTTAGTGTGAATCCTATGCCCGTGCATTCGCAGCGAAGGGAAGACTATTTTGGTAACCAAACTTTTTATTTTTCTGTGGAAAAACCGCATCGATCGTTAACCGTTATTTCTCGCTCCAAGGTGGAAGTAGAGGAAGTACGACCCACATTAAATTTGGACTTTGGTGTTACCTGTGAACAAGCGCTAAAACTGATGGCAGATGATCGTAGTGAAGCAACGTTACTGGCTCGAGAGTTTATTCTTAATTCTCCCATGGTTGCAGCGAACGAAGCATTGCATGAGTACGCAACTCCATTTTTTGCGGCCGATAAACCACTGTTATCAAGTGTTAGAGAGCTGACAACGCAAATCTACAAAGACTTTACTTATGATCCTGAATTCACGTCGGTGGCTACACCGCTATCTGAAGTGTTAGAGCATCGTCGCGGAGTCTGTCAGGACTTTGCCCACTTAGCCATTGGTTGTCTTCGTTCAATGGGATTTCCCGCCCGATACGTGAGTGGTTATATCGAAACCTTACCGGCTCCTGGTCAAGAGAAATTAGTGGGTAGTGATGCCACCCATGCATGGGTAGCAGTGTATTCACCTGGAGAGGGTTGGTTTGAGTTCGACCCTACTAATGACAAACTTGCCGAGGAGCAACACATTACCACTGCCTGGGGCCGAGATTATTCAGACGTATCGCCTCTTAAAGGTGTGATTTTTGGTGGTGGTGATCAGCAAAGCCTTTCTGTTGCGGTAGACGTTAATCGTATAACACTATAGGTGACTGCTGAGTCGTTGTCGTTTTTCGCACTTTGCGGTCATCTGTGTTGATGTCGCGTTGATGCTCCCTCCATTTGTCGCTAAATGACAGCCAGAAAGGTCAATTGGGCCTAGATATACTCTCTGTATTCCCTTAAGCTAATGCCCGTAGATTGTCAGACAATCCATACTACAGTACCAAGTCTCCATAGAGGGGCTAGGCTATAACAATGCGGCGTAGTTTTGCTTCTTATGAGTTGAAATACGTCGATCTCAAGAGTGAAAATTTCGGGGTATAGATTATGTTGTCCTTACCGAAAGATTTAGACGCAGTGGACTACTCGTTTCAACGTGCCTATGTGACTGGCATGATGAGCTTGATTTCCCGTTTGCTCCAAGCAGGAAGTGAAGTGGATGACGATATACAACGGGAAGTGGCTGCATTACCAGATGGCTTTGTTTTCCGCATGGAAGTGATGCCTGATTCCCCCAGCTTAATGTTGCAAAAGCGCGACGGCACTTTGCACATTTTGCCAAAAGAATCCCCTATTAAATCTGATTTAACCATTAAATTTAAACACGTTACCCATGCGTTTTTGGTGTTCTCATTTCAAGAGGGCACGGCCACAGCGTTTGCAAACGATCGCATGCTGTTAGATGGCAACACAGCTTTGGCAATGAAGATTGTTCGCTGTTTAAACCGTGTTGAGTCCTTGGTTTTGCCTAAAGTAGTGGCAGAACGAGCAGTGAAAACCTATCCAGATATCAAGCTACTCGATAAATTGCAGTTATCTACGAAAACTTACAGCAAACTTGTTAGCAACTTGGTTAAAGAGATTTAATTTAAAGAGACATAGAAAATGGCTAAAGATTACTATGAATTTTTCTGCCCAGTAAAAATAGTTGCGGGCCTTAAAGCACTAGAACACGTACCTTATGAATTATCATCTCATGGTTCTTCAAATCCATTGATTATTACCGATAAAGGTGTACGTAGCGTTGGATTGGTAGATCACGTTACTAAAGCGATGGACGCTGCTCAGGTTAGTGTGGCTGGCATTTACGAAGACGTGCCACCCGATTCATCTACCAGTGTTGTCACTCAATGTGCTCGTTATTATCGTGAACAGGGTGCTGATTCCATTGTAGCGATTGGTGGTGGATCTGTTATAGATACAGCCAAAGCCGTGAATATTTTAGTATCCGAAGGTGGTGATGATCTTAAGGCCTATTCTGGTGCAGGAAACTTAAAGCGCCCACTAAAACCTTTCTTCGTGATCCCAACAACAGCGGGAACAGGTTCAGAAACTACCTTGGTGTCGGTCATTAAAGATGATGATACTGGCACCAAGATGCCATTTGTTTCTCACTTCTTGTTACCAGACGTGGCTGTACTTGATCCACGCATGACATTGAGCCTACCACCTAAAATTACTGCAGCCACTGCAATGGATGCCTTAACCCACGCTGTGGAAGCTTTCACTTGTTTAGCTAAGAATCCGGTCAGCGATAGTTATGCCACTGCGGCGATTAAAAAGATTAGCGAAAACTTAGTGGACGTATTAAACGAGCCAAGCAATGTGGAAGGCCGCTTAGAATTAGCTCAAGCAGCAACCATGGCGGGCATTGCGTTTTCAAACTCCATGGTGGGCTTAGTTCATGCGTTGGGCCACAACGTCGGTGCGGTTGCTCATGTTCCCCATGGTGTTTGTATGAGCATCTTGATGCCTTATGTACTGGAATTTAATTTGGCTGAGCGCGCAGATACCATTGGTGATTTACTACTTCATTTAGCTGGACCAGATGTATACGCCTCTATCCCTTCCACTCAGCGGGCTGAGAAGGCTATTGAGCGCATTCGTGAAATGAAAGAGCAGGTTTATAGTATTTGTCAGTTACCAAGAACTCTTTCTGAAACTGGCGCAGTTCAACGTAGTGATCTACCGAAAATTGCTCAGATGTCACTGGATGATGCTTCTATGCTGCTCAATCCAATCGATGCAACTTATGAGCAGGCACTAGAAATTCTTCAACAAGCTTTCTAGATAGCGTTGCTCATAGCTACAAGTTGAGATCTAAGTAGATAACAGCCCGTGCTAGCAGAAACTAGCACGGGCTGCTTTGTTATAACTATCAGCTATAACTTCCTTTGAGTTGGTAAAAAGACACACGGTCCTTGGGGTGTTATCTGCCATCGTCTATGCTTAAAAGTAGTTCTACGACTTTTATGGGTCCAAAAGGAAGATGCGATTATTGTGCGTTGAGCCAACAAAGGCTTATCGGCGGCTACTGGATGCAGCGTTTGACGAAGCTGGAATATCAGCGGATTTTTGCGCAACCGGACAAGACGCACTGAAGCATTTACATGCTTCAGACGGCTTTGATTTCATTACCGTATCTTTTTATTTAGAAGACGTCACGGCGATTGAGCTGATTAAATCTATTCGTAGTGATGATCGTTTTCGTTACACCCCAATCAGTTTGATCACTTCAGAATCGAGCGAAGAGATTTTACATCGCGCCCTTGGTGTCGGTGTCACCGATATATTCCGTAAAGATGAAATTGAAACCTTGGTGATCTTTTTATCGCGCTTTAATCGTAATAAAGATCAACTCGACGGTCGTGTACTTTGTATAGAGGACACCCTATCACAACAACAAATGATGAAAGCTCAGCTTGAATCCATTGGTCTCAATGTGGACTGTTGTGAAAATCTTGATTCTGCTTGGCAACTATTTACAGCTAATGACTATGACTTGGTGATTACTGATATTGTCTTCGAAAAAGATCTCGGCGGCATCAAGCTGGTTAATAATATTCGTCGTTACCAAGGTGAGAAAGGAGATGTTCCTATTTTAGCTATGTCCGCCTTTGATGATCCTGTAAGGCGAATTGAAATCCTTAATCGCGGTGCTAATGAGTATATTTCTAAACCTATTCTTGAAGAGGAACTGATTGCGCGAGTAAGAGGTTTAATTGCTAATAAGAAATACATCGATGCATTTAAGCAGGAGCAGGTTGAGCGGCGTCGCGAACTAGAAGTGGACCTAGTGCGTCATCAGAACTATGACCAGTTAACGTCGTTATACAACCGCACTATGTTTATGGAGCAGCTAGCTCAAGATGTCTCTAGAGCTACTCGCCTAGGGCTGGTTGGTGCCGTTCTGTATGTAGACCTTGATAATTTCAAAAATATTAACGATTTATTAGGTCATCAAATTGGTGATGGGCTGCTAAAACAAGTAGCAGAAAGATTAAATAGCATCCGAAGAGATGAGGATATTATTGCCCGTTTAGGAGGCGATGACTTCGTTATCTTGCTGACGGAAATTGGTAGGGACAATAAATCTGCGGGTGACTTTGCGCTGCACTTTGCTAAGCAAATACAAGCCTTATTCAAGGCTCCTTTTAGTGTTTTAGATCAAGAGGTGGAAACTCAAACCTCGGTGGGTATTACCTTATACCCAACCGCCTTGACCAATGTTTATGACATCTTGAAACAAGCGGATGCGGCCCGTTATCAAGCTAAATCTAGTGGCAAGAACTCAGTCGCCTTTTATTCAGAAGAGCTACAGGGAGAGGTAGATGAGCGAGCTCGTATTGAAAACTGGCTGCGGCATGCGATTTCTAATAAAGAGCTTTATCTAAACTTTCAACCAGTATTTGAAAATGGCAAAAGTATTATCGGATGTGAAGCGTTATTACGCTGGCGCTTAAGTAATGGTGAGC
Source organism: Pseudomonadales bacterium (assembly GCA_022361455.1). Lineage (GTDB taxonomy): Bacteria > Pseudomonadota > Gammaproteobacteria > Pseudomonadales > Ketobacteraceae. Next base: position 36,135 of record JAKSAW010000344.1, read on the forward strand.
AAATCTCTCCAGGCGTATTTATTCCAATCGCAGAAAACTCTGGTTTAATGGAAGATATTGGTGAGTGGGTAATGAAAGAGTCTTTCCTTGCCCTAAAACGTTGGAATGATGGTGGCTTGCCAGGTACATTTAAATATATCGCGATTAACTGTAGTGCTCGCCAATTTAAAATGGAGAGCTTTGTTGCCGATATCAAAGCGCTGGTGGAAAAAATCGGCGTATCACCGCAGCAAATAGAATTAGAAATTACAGAAACACTATTAATGGAAGATCTTGTTTCCATGATTCATAAAATGCATCAACTTCGAGAGCTTGGTTTTAGATTTTCGATTGATGACTTTGGCACAGGGTTTTCTTCGTTACGGTATTTAAAACAATTACCCATCGATAAGCTCAAAATTGATCAGTCATTTGTTCGGGATATCGCTACGGATAGTAATGATCTAGCCATTGTGGAAACTGTTATTGGTATGGCTCATACTATGAATATTTCCGTCGTGGCGGAGGGGGTTGAAACCCAAGAGCAAAGTCAGTTGCTACTAGATAGGAATTGCCAGTTGATGCAAGGCTATTTATTCAGCCGACCTATATCCGAATTAGATTTTATCGAGCTTGCTAAACAGAAAGTAGCGGCCGGCCAAAACTGACCGGCGCCTTTACAATGACTCTACTGAGCCTGATACTTTATACCGAAGAAAATCGAGAATATTAGTGGAATCACTAATAAGGTTAATACGGTAGATACCAGCAAACCAAATATAATCGTTACCGCCATCGGCTCCCACATGGGGCCACCACCTAACCACAGAGGAATTAATCCTAATACTGTTGTAAAGGTTGTCAGCAATATGGGGCGAAATCTCGATTGGCATGCGTTAATAACGGCCTCTTGCCACGAATGACCGAAATCGTCATGTTCTTGATTCATTCGATCTAGCAATACAATTGCGTTATTAATAACGATACCTGCAAGTGAAATTACGCCTAGAAATGTCATAAAGCCAAAATAAGACTTGGCGGCAAGTAATCCAAAGCTCACACCAATTAATGCCAGCGGAATAGTCAGCAGTATAATAACGGTGCGTCTAATACAGTTAAATTGCCCCATTAGTAAAATACAAATAATAAAGCCGGCAATGGGTAATTTCTCTGCAATTGATTCATTCGCTTTTCCTGACGACTCCGCTTCACCGCCCAGTGTCCAACGGTATCCTACGGGCCAGGATTGTTGCGCTTTTTCAAGCCACGGGATTAACTCAGCATTGACTTGAGCCGCAGTTAAATGGGTATCTAAATCAGCAAATACTTCTAACGTCTTTTCACCATTTCGACGAAAAATCTGTGCAGGTTGAAACACTAATTCTGGATCAGCTAACTGTGTGATTGGAACACTAACACCTTGGTTATTAAGAACCCCTAGGGTTCCGGCTGTTTCATAGTTACGGCTGCCGGCACTATGTGAACGCATAATCACAGGAATAATCTTGTCACCTTCACGGAACTCCGTAAGAGTAATGCCACTAAATGCAGTTTGTAGAGAAGTGGCAATATCCGAGTGAGTGATACCTGCTCTTTGTGCGCGTTGGGGATCAATTTTAATACGCATTTTTTTCTGCGATAGTCCCCAGTTGTCTTGGATGTTTCTAGTACCGTTAAATTCTGATAAGCGTCGCTTAATGCTATCAGCGATCTTGAATAATTGATCGCTGTCTTTACCGCTAATTCTAACCGCGACGGGATGTTTAATCGCAGTACCATTTTCTAGCTTTCGAATGGTGTATTGCCCGTCTGCTAAATTATCGAATAAATAGTTGTCGACCTTTGCCATTAGAGCATCTACTAGCTTGCCGCCTTCAGTAGTATTGACCAGAATAAATGCGTAATTACTGGTGGCTGGCTTAGGTGAGTGTGTAAGCACAAAACGAACACCTCCATTGCCTAAGAACGTTGCCCAGTTTCTTATTCCAGGAGTTTTATCATCTTTTGAAAGTAGCTCTGTATCCAAGTAACTTTCAATTTCATTGATGCGCTTTTCGGTATAGGCTAATGGTGTGCCTAAAGGAAACTCGATTTCGATGGTGAATATGGGGTCGGTCTTAGGCGGGAAAAAGATTTTTGGTACCCAACCTAGTGCCACCATCGCTAAACCGAATGCGCCAATAACGGCAGCACTACTAATGGCTTTATGGCGAAGTACCCAATTTAACACTACTAAATATCGTTCTGTTAAAACATCAAAAAAGCCGCCTTGTTGTTTCTGTTTTAATCTTATAAATAAAACACACAATAAAGGTATTAAGGTTAGTGCGACAAGGAATGAACAAAGCAGGGTAATAGTCACCACCTTAAAGAGTGGCGCTGTGTATTCCCCAATGGCGCTTTCGGCTAAATAGATGGGCAGGAAGGCGGCAGAGGTGGTTAATGACGATGTCAGCAATGGTATTTTGAGTTCGTTGGCAGCCTCCAAAGCAGCCTTTTTACGTTCAATGCCGTCACTCATTTTAACCATAATGCTTTCTGCCATTACGATTGCATTGTCAACTAGGAGACCTAGCGCAATCATTAAGGCGGCCAGTGAAATTTGATCCATACCGATATCGAGCAAGGTCATCACAAATAGCGTGGACGCAATAGCCACCGGAATGAGAACTGCAACGATTACACCAGTACGTAGTCCCAAAAAGGCTAACATGACTAAAGTAACTACCACGATCGCTTGGAGAAGATTGGAAACAAAATCGCTAACGGTTTTGTTAACGATGTCAGATTCCATCGCTACCTTTTTGAAATCAATACCAATGGGATAGCTCTGTAGAATCTCTTCCATGCGTTGTTCCACTATGCTACCGAGGTTAGTGATGTTGCCTCCGGAACGCATGGCGACGGCTAGTCCAAGAGCTTGCTCGCCATTTAAACGCATGAAGTTTTTTGGCGGGTCGATATAGCCCCGATAAATATGCGCAATATCGCCGAGAGATACCAATTCATTGCTGCCAGGTATGTTGATAAGTGTGGAACGTAAATCTCTGATCGACTCGAAATCACCGGATGGTTCGAGGGTAATGGTTTCTAGTTCGGTATAGATTTCGCCGCCGGGATTTATAATATTTCGGCTGCTCAAAGCGCTTGCTAGTTGCTTAGGAGAAATTCCAATTTCATTTAAACGGCTGGGTTTGTACTCGACGAAGATACGTTCGTCTTGAGCCCCCAATATATCTACTTTGGCTACGTCCTCGATGAGTAATAGATCATTGCGGACGTTGTCCGCCACCTCTTTTATTTCCGCATAGGAGAAGCCATCACCGGTAATGCCATAAACAATGCCATAAACATCACCAAACTCATCATTCACTATGGGTGTGGAGGTGCCTTCTGGTAAATCTCTAGATGCTTCATCAACTTTACGTCGTAGGTTGTCCCAAATGGGGCGCATATCCGTGTAGCTTTCACGTATATTGACCACAATAATGGAAACGCCAGTTTTGTTCTCGCTAGTAACAAAGTCCAGCTCAGGCATTTGGCGAATTTTCTCCTCAAGCTTATCACTTACCAGTTCTTCAACTCGTTCAGGACTGGCGCCGGGAAAATAAGTAATGACCTGTGCCGCACGAATGATAAACCCTGGATCCTGCGCTCTTGGAATGGAAAAATAGGCCTGTATTCCTGAAATCACCAAGGTTGCAATAATTAGCAGGGTAAATTGCCGACGCTCAAGTGCGATATTAGTTAAATTCATTTCGCTTACGCCCCAATCTTATTGGTCTGCTTGATATTTAACGGTCATGCCGTCATAAAGCTGATTAATGCCTTTGCTAATAATTACCTCGCCAGCACTAATACCATCCACCACTTGTAAGGTTTCACCACCAAACTGCCCCAGCTTTATTAGTCGCTTTTCCAATATTGCACTGCCATTACCTTGGTCCTTAACAACGTAAACAAAGGTGTTATCGCGCTCCGCTTGCACCACATGCAGAGGTAAGAAAATACTATTTTCGCCTTGCTTTTGAACCTTAGTTATAAAGTAAACAACGGCTGCCATACCAGGCAGCACTTGTTTTTTGGGATCGTTCAAATTAATAGTCACTGGGTAAGCTGTGCCTTGGGCATCAACCCCTACTTCAGTGATGGTGCCTGTTAGTCTTTCATCTTTTATGGCATTGAATTGAACGAATACTTTATCGTCCTTTTTGATATGCGTAATAAAAGTTTCGGCAACCGCAGTTTCTACCTTTATGGTATCGCCACAATTTACTGTTACCACTGGACTTCCAGCGTTAACGTTTTCCCCTACTTCAACTTCGGTAGTGGCTACTACACAATTGTCTTCTCGATTGAATAGCTCGGTATAACTTAATTTTTGTTTAGCGAGAGCTAGTTGTTTTTGCGCTTGGGTGACTAAGGCTTTTGCGGCCTCGTTTTGTGCTAGCGCATTATCTAGCTCGGTACGTGACGCTGTTTCAGATTCGTACAGTTTCTTAATGCGGCCATAATTAGCAGCTGCATTTTTAGCTTCGGCTTGCGCTTGAGCGACTGATGCTTGAGCCTTTTGTAACTCTAATTGGCTATCGCTTTTGTTGAGGGATGCGATTCGTTGGCCGTTTTCTAACTTGTCACCAATTTTTACTTCTAGTGCGTCTATCTTGCCGGAAATGCGGAAGCTTAGCCGCGATTTTAAACCGGCCTTGGCAACCCCTGAGAATTCCCGATAAACTTCTTTTTGATCGTCTGACACCACCATGGTTACAACTGGGCGCAGTTTAGGTTCCGTAGGAACATCTTCAGTTTGTTCACAGCCAGTGAGTGCAATGCATAGTAGTGAGCAAGCAATTAAGCGGTTTCGTAAACTCATAAAGTTATTCCTGCATAATATTTTTAATGGCTGTGGGATCTTCTAAATCAAAGAAATAAGCGATCGAACGTTGGTACTCGATTTGATCTTCTAAGTAATCATAAACGGCGTTGGTCGCTGAAACACTAGCACCAAAAGCTTGGTTTTGTGCATCTAAGAAGTCTACGATAGACACGGTACCCCTCTCGTAGGAATCCCGTACAATCGCATAGTTTTGTTGTGCCGCTTTTAGTGCATTCTCGGATAATTCTATACCGGGGTAGCTAGCGGACATTTGGTTTACCGCCGTTCTAATCCGTTGGCGAATCTGACGCTCAGTATTCGTTAGCTGAAAATTCAGTTGATGGATAAGATTAGTGGTTTGCTTAACTTCAGCAGAGCGCTCGCCCCCACTATAAAGGGGTAGCGAAAGCACGATCGCTACACTGCCATCGGTGTCGTTGATATCGACACCTGGGGGGAAATTGTCCCCTTCTCCGTTCTCGTCTACATGCTCTTTTAGCGAAGCTTGTAAGCTAACATCAGGTAAATAGTATTGGCGTTGGTTAGCCTTCAATAACCGTTCTTGTGCTTTGATAGTTAGCTTCAGGCTTTCCAACTCCGGTGATCGTTTAGCGCCAAAGCGTTCACTTTTGTTCGCGAAGTTTTGTAACGCTTTAGGGCCAGTGACATAGCGTTCAGTCACGCGACGATTAAAATCAAAAATCGCATGGTCTTTGGTGATCACTTCTGTGGCAACTTCTTCTGTAAGTGGACGATTGAGTAGCTGGTTTAATTGCAAACGGGCATTTTGCAATCGTGCTTCGGCATCTAAGAGCGAACGCTGGTTTTCGGATACTTGGCTTTGCCAGCGAAAGATTTCCGATTTTCGTGCGGCACCAGCTGATACTCGGCGTTCGGCTCGTTTTAAGTTGGCTTTGGTTAACTCTAAATTGCTCTTCTCCACTTCTACTAGGCTTTGTGCGCGGAGCAAATTTAAATACGCCTGAGAAGCGTCTGAGATGATATCCAATTCGGTGGCTAGTAAATCTTTTTGTCGCGCATTTTGCAGTTTCTTTTGTACGCTGATGTTGGAATAGGCGGCTTCGCTATAAAGAAGTTGTTGTAGGGTTAAGGAAGCGGATAAATCCCTCTCGGCACTATTACCATTGCTGAATCGAGCGCGGTCTTCATCGATCAAAGTTTGTTGAACATCTATCGATAGCTGTGGCAATCGTTTTGCTTTAGCGATTTCAACATCAGATGCATTGGCCTCAAATGCTTTGCGCTCAGCCATCAATGACAAGTTTTGTTTAACCGCTTCTTGAGCAACAAGTGGCATGGTCCATTGTGTGCCTTGGGACTCTGTGCTCACACTAATGATTTCAGCTTTTTGGAGGGTGGACCATTTGAGACCGATGCCAAGCTCATTTGCAGTATCTTGATTCACAAAAAGCTGGTGATCGATTTCTAAATAAACGTTTAAAGACTCAGCGGGATCTCCATTAAGAATATCGCGAATATTTAGTGCTATACGGCGGCGCTCGCGCTTATGGGTATTTTCGTGATTATATACAGCAAGAAATCCTTGCTTCACAACACGATTGTCCTGCATGGCAAAAGCAGCGATCATACGTTTGATCATGGCTTTGCCAAGGTATTGTATATGGGTATTGGTTAGACGTTCGGTGGGCAATAAATAAATGGCATCCTCAGAAGTCAAGGCATTCTCTATGGCTTCGATGGCCGATTGAATATTAGTATCGATAGGGATAAACACCATCTCAATGCCCTCTTGAAGGACACGGGCTTTTGCGGCGCTGAATAATTGATTGAAGCTCTTAATTTGCGTTAAAGATGAATCGCCCACTAAGCCAAGTTTTTTGAATGGCTTAATGTCCCGATAAAGCTGAATATCTTTTAGAAAGGAGCGTTCATGGAGGATATAGGTAAGGTTCCTCTTGCCACTAGTCTCTACTTCTCGAGGCACCGATT
>JAKSAW010000328.1 GCA_022361455.1 Pseudomonadales bacterium
CTTCTACAATAGTGACTGGTTTCTTACCGTTATCTATTCTATCAACCGTGAACAGCGATAAAGCTTTCTCCACAAGAATCTGACAATCATCAGGATCTTTAGCTGGCCGACGTTCGGGCATAAAATTCTCCAGAATCGCAGCTATAATTAGACAAACTAAATTCGGTTCTTATCAATGAAGAAGACCGAGGCTCCATGAGTGTTTCTCGAAATAATGGAGAGTCCGGATGCAACTTAACTGAAAAGTCATTCAACCGCTGATTGATGTTGGCGATTGCTGGGCTCATTACATCAATCGTAAATATCGCATGGTTTTGTGGAGTGCAGCTCATACAAAGTAAAGCTACCAATATACCAAGAGCCGCTCTCTTTTTTCTATTCATTATCATTTGCAACCACAAGACCTGACAGCCATTTCGTATCAATTTTCACAAGGCAGTTGTGTCATAAGTAGCATTCATACTACCTATGGCTCACCGACAAGTTCTGCCACATGTTAGACATATCAGGTCAAATGTGATTGCATCTACTGTTCTAGGTAGTTTTAAATCCAGCGCATCAAACCACTCTGTCAATCTTTTATGGATTCGTAATAAACCCACCTGGATTCAATCCACTGGGAACGCTTGTTGGTACACTATTATCAAAGTTGTTGTCGTCCAAGGTTCGCATAAAACTGATTATCGCCTTGAGGTCGTCTGCATCAGCATCCTCTAAATCCATTTCCCGAATATCAGGATCAAGATCAGCCAACTGTAAATCAGGATGAATAGATTCGCCCTCTGTCGCATCAAAGTAAAACAGCATTACTTCTTCTAGTGTTTCAAACGCGCCATTGTGCATGTAAGGAGCTGTCAAACTTAGGTTTCTTAAGGTTGGGGTTCGAAACTCATAACTTCCCGCCCCCTTATCTACTTCAGGGAGAAGCACACTTTGATCGCTCTCAGGAACACCGACAACATGCAGTTCGTAGTTAGAAAGCATTGGTCCATTATGGCAATCAGCACAACCTGCTTCCATAAATAGATCTAAGCCCTCTAATTCTTCTTGATTCAATGCAGTTTCATCTCCTCTCATGTACTGATCAAATCGGCTGTTATTGGCGATGATTGAACGCTCAAAACTAGCAATGGCGAATGCGATACGCTCTTCAGTAATGGCTGCATCACCGAAAGCCGCATTAAACATTTCAACGTATTCAGGTATCTCTTCTAGACGAGCGATAAGAGTGGGGAAAACATCATCGTCTTCTTCGATACTTTCTCCTCGCATCTCCTCTTTAGATAAGATGGGTAAAACCGCCTGACTCTCCAAGCTTGTAGCCCTGTTGTCCCAGAACATTGGGGCATCTTCTGGTGAATACTGGAGCGTTTCATCAATACCGTTAAAGGCGGTATTGATAACAGTTGGGGCATTCCTTTTTACCAACGCGCCGCCAGTCCTATCCTCTCCCAATCCAACAGCACCCACACCTTTTGAAAGCTGCAAGCTCTCACTAAACCCCATCGAAGGGTGATGACAAGTAACACAAGCAACATCTTTATCACCCGATAATATCGGATCCCAATAAAGCATCTTCCCTAGCTCAGTTTTGTCGGCATTCGGCAGGTTATTTTCTGGATGCTGTACTTCAAGTGGGAGCGCACCAAGCGCTAAAAATGGGTTGTCATCGTCATCATCGTCGTCGTCATCTCCATCACCACTGGAACCGCTGCCGCAGGCAGTTAAAATTGCCAAGCATAAGCATGCAAGCACTAGTCTGAAGTTTCTGAGTGTCAGTAAATCAAGGTTCATTTGGCGGGGTTCTCCACTTTTTCATTGTGTGGAGAAAATCTATCACCATCCGCGTGAACCAAATATGAACTAGATTTTGATGATGTTAAAGATGAAAATCTCTGATGAAGCCATCCCTATTTCAGTTCAAAGCGGTTTCGGCTCAGGCGGAAAAATCTAGTGTCTATGTTTCATTTGGCAAGAAAGCACTCACCATCTGAAAAAGCGTCTTGCCATTGTCGACACTATACATTGCTAAGAGTTTACTACCTAAATGCTGTAGCATCTCTTTCTGGCTCTCCAGCTCTTTTTTTCGACTTGAATATTATAGGTAACTTACAAAATCTGCTGAGCGCATCCATTCCTTTCTTTGATATTGAAATGCCAACTGGTGAACAGCTATTAACGTCACAGGCAAACGAACGCAAGAATGCCAAAGCAGAGGTGGGTGCCACTTACAATGGAATTGAAGGCGGTATTTTTAACTATCAAGTGCCAGACTCAGTTCCCTTATATCGGTTTAGGCACAACGGAGTTCCAAGCAATAGTATTTATACTTCAAGTGAATCAGAGCGAGCAACGTTAACCAGTGGAGAGTCCTACACCTATGAAGGAATTACTGGTTACGTATTAACGGCAGATACTTTATATAAAGGCATGCCCGTTAAGCCGCTTTATCGATTATCAACAAACGAAGGCACTAAGCATCACTTCACATCCAGCCAATCACTTAGAGACACATTAATTTCTCAGGGCTGGCAAAGCGAAGGCATTAGCGGTTACTTAACATCATCACCATGGGTAGCCATGGATAACAATGATTATTCATTGTTTAAAAATACAGTCGGTCAGCAATTAATCTCTATGTCACGCTTGAACAAAATACATA
>JAKSAW010000624.1 GCA_022361455.1 Pseudomonadales bacterium
AGAGTGCCGCTATCGAGGCCGCAAAAGCGGTAGGCGGTGAATGGATGGTGCCGGACTTTCCTGATGGGCTACCTGGCACCGATTACAACGATAGGTACTTGCTGGAATTGGAGGGGCGCTTGTGAAGAAAACAACGGCAGACAGCCTAAAGCCAACGGGTAAGCCCCAGTCCGCCAGGACCAACGGCAGAAAGAGACCGGGCAACGGCAAGAGCAAGGAAGAGGGTGCCCGTTATCGTGTCGATAAGAGCGGGGTGTGGTGGTTTGATGCTAACCCCAAGGTGTCTCTATGGAAACGGCTCTGTGACTGGCTAGAGGTGGTTGCCCAGTCCCGTACTGATGCCGGCAGGGAATGGGGTGCTCTGGTCCGCTTCAAGGATCGAGACGGCGTGGACCGTGAATGGAATATCCCCTATGAGCTGTTTGGCTCTGATGGCGGTACCGAAGTCGTTAAGAAGTTGTTGAGCATGGGGCTCAAGATCGAGTCAGACCGATATGTGAGAAGGCCGCTTATTGAGTACCTGATGGGCTCTGATGTGTCTTCCCGGGTAACTCTGGTTAACAAGATGGGCTGGCACGGCAATGCCTTCATGTTCCCTGACAGGGTGCTTGGTACACCGGCTGAGCCATTGCATTACTACTCTGATGCGCCCTCTGTGTGTCGTATGGCTGAGAAGGGGGAGCTGGCGGACTGGCAAGAGAAGGTGGCCAGCATGGCCAAGGGGAATGACCTGGTTATGTTCGCCATTAGTGCGGCCTTTGCTTCGCCCCTGCTGGATCTGATCGGGGCTGAGACCTGCGGCTTTCACTTCGTGGGGGATTCGTCATTGGGCAAGAGCACTTTGCTCAAGGTTGCGGCGTCGGTCTATGGCGGTCCAGCAGAGTACCCGCGCACCTGGCGAGCAACAGAGAATGCCCTTGAGGCCACGGCGGCGGCTCACTCTGATTGCCTGCTGATACTGGATGAAATCGGCCAGTGTGACCCGCGCATTATTGGAGAAACGGTTTACATGCTGGGCAATGGGCAGGGTAAGGCCCGGGCCAATGACCGGGGCGGTGCCCGTGATATTCAGCACCGTTGGCGGGTGGTGTTTCTTTCCTCCGGTGAGCGTACTTTGCTGGATCATATGACCGACGCCGGGAAAAAGCCCCAAGCGGGGATGGAGATGCGGTTGCTCACTGTGCCGGCATGACTCCATGAGAATGAACAGGACCGCAAACGGCTGGGGATCTACCAGACGGACCACAACTATAACGGCGGTGCTGCGCTTTCTGATCATTTGAATAGCACTGTGGCTGAGTTGCACGGTACCGCCTTCCCTGCATTCCTGCAGGCCCTGCTAGAGCCCTCCCGCTTTGTCTCTGTTGCTGAGCGAATCAGGACTATACGGCTGCGCTTCATGGTTGACTGCCTGACGGACAGGGCCAGCGGACAGGCCCGAAGGGCTGCGGACAAGTTCTCTCTGGTGGCTGCTGCGGGTGAATTAGCCACAGAGTGGGGCGTGACTAGCTGGGAGCCGGGAGAGGCACACGGGGCGGCGGTGAGCTGCTTTGTTGCCTGGCTCCATCGCCGTGGTGGTGAAGGTAGCCATGAAGAGCGGGAAATCATTGATGCTGTGCGCTACCTGCTGGAGGTTTACGGGGAGAGTCGCTTTACCCGGTGGGATAGCGAGGATTCCCGTATTGATGATCATGCGCCCCGTACCATGGAGCGGTGGGGCTTTCGGCGGACCCTTGAGCAAAACAGCCAGTTGGATGGCAAGTCTACGGAGAGCTTGTTCTATGTTTTCCCAGGCGCGTTTAAGGAATCCTTTGCAAAGGGGCATGACCCCAAGCGAGTGGCTAGGGTGCTGGCGGATCTTGGGGCGCTTGAGTGCGATGGTGAGCGTCTGCAGGGCAGGGCGCGTTTACCGGGCATGGGCATGAAGCAAACCCGCTGCTACATCATCAAGGCTGCCGCTCTGTATCCTGATGCCCAGGCCAAACAGGCGGCCTAGCCGTTCAAGGCGTTCCATTCGCTTCTAGCTGCCTCTCGTTGCTGGTCCAAGTGCCTGGCAAAATCATGGGCACTTACCAGCCACGGGGCTTTCTGGCTGCTTATGGCTTTATGGACAGGGAAGGGCAGAGCCTGGCTTGCTGCGCGGCGGCGAGCTTGGGCTGGGCTTAGACCAAGGTATTTAGCCGCAATATCATCCAGAGGGATGATGCCTGTTTCAAATTCGGCTAGTAGAAGGAAGAGAGTATTCATAGCTCACCACGGCTGAGTTCTGCTTTTAAGTAATTGAGCCGGCTTGTCCGGCCTTTCCCTTTCATGGAATCATGCTCCTCATTGAGAAACAGGGGGAAGCATGAGCAAGGAAGAATCCAACAATAAAGACCCAATGAGCCGGTACATATGGGCAGCCGCTGTCTGTGTGGTGTTGGTGCTGGCTGTTTACGCCTGGCGCTTTTATGGCCGCTCTATGGGTGAGCCTGCTGAGTTCGGCGCGTTTGGTGACTTCGTAGGCGGGGTTATCAATCCGTTGCTCGGCTTTGTCACCATCTGGTTATTGGTGAAGTCGTTGCAGTTTCAGCG
>JAKSAW010000594.1 GCA_022361455.1 Pseudomonadales bacterium
CCCGCCCGCCGGCAGGATGTCGTCACCCAAGAGGCTGTCCTGCCATTCGCGCGTGTCGACGTTGACGCCGTGGAAGCCGACGATGTCGATCCCCGAATCGTTGACGATGCGCACACGCCGGTCGAGCGCCTCGGCGACTTGCGGAAGCACCATCAGCGCCGCCGCGGCAAGGGCGATGCGTCTCAGCACGATCATTGCCGCGATTCTACATCAAACCCCCTTTGTGCGGCAGCCCCGCCCCGGTTCCCGGGAGGCCGGCCGAGGGTGCCGGCGCGACACAAGGACGGATTGTCGCGCGGCGTCGGAATTCGCCGATTCCTTGCGATGCCGCAAACGCCGGCCGCAAATTTCTGCTACCGGCGCGCCCCATGTCACAGGAATCGAAAACACAGCAATCCAATGAGGCCGCGCCCGCCGGCTTCTCCCCGGTCGGCTTCTCCAGAACGCAGATCGTGCTGCACTGGGCTGTCGCAGCGCTCGTCCTCTTCCAGTTCGTGAACAACGAGGCCATCGGGGACTGGTGGCGGGAATCCGCCGGCAGCGGCCTGCCGGAGCCCGGCCCCGCTTTCGGGCACATCATCGCCGGCGCGGCGGTGCTGGTTCTGATGATCGTGCGGGTGGCTATCCGCCTGCGGCGCGGTGCGCCGGCGCAGCCGGATGATTACGCACCCCTTTTGAAGCACGCCTCGCACTGGGCGCATGTGGCGCTCTATGCGGTGATGTTTCTCATTCCGATGAGCGGGCTTGCGGCCATCTTCGTCGCGCCGCCGGCGGCGGAGGCGCACGAAATCCTCACCAGCCTGCTCCTGGCGCTGGTGGCGCTGCACGTGCTCGGCGCGCTCTACCACCTGATCGTCCGCCGCGACGGCGTGTTCAAGCGCATCTTCGTGTCGCGCCAGGCCTGAGGCCGGGCCCGGCCGCGTTGCCGCGCCGGCGGCGTTAAGGCCGCCGCCATTCGGCCGGCCTTCAGCCTATCTCCGCGCCGCCAAATCGGCTATCAGAGCCGGCGTTTTCGAAGAAATCCCGAGCGCCGGCCGGCAAGGCCCCGCAAAGCCCGTAGAGTCACCCGCAATCCCATGTCCGCGAGCCTTCGCAACGTCGCCATCATCGCGCATGTCGATCATGGCAAGACGACCCTGATCGACGTGCTCCTCCGCGCGTCCGGCGCCTTCCGCGCCGGGCAGCAGGTGGCGGAGCGCGCCATGGATTCCAACGCGCTGGAGCGCGAGCGCGGCATCACAATCCTCGCCAAGGTGACGTCGCTCACCTGGAAGGACACGCGCATCAACATCGTCGATACGCCAGGCCACGCCGATTTCGGCGGCGAAGTGGAACGCATCCTCAACATGGTGGATGGCGCGA
>JAKSAW010000625.1 GCA_022361455.1 Pseudomonadales bacterium
ATCGAAGCGGCGCTTGCCCGGGATGGTGTTCCCCGTAGTGAGCGGCCCGACCTTATCAGTCAGGCCCTCGCCGACGTCGCCCCGCGAGATGCAAGCGACGACAACCCCGCCGCGCGTGATGCAGGCATTTTCTCCCAGTCAGAGCTCGATGAGCTGATGGCTGTTTTCAAACGCTAACGAAGGAGTTTCCAGATGGATATTCTGGCAAAACCGGCCCGCCCTCGCGGGCTGATTGGTGGCCCGCGCGCTGACCTCACTCCGAAGGCAATTCATGCACAGCTCATGAAGACCTTCGAGGAGTTCAAAGACGGGGTCGATGAAGAGCTGAAAGGCGTCAAGGCCAAGTTCGACGACGTCGTGACCAAGGACAAGGTCGAGAAAATCAACGCGCAGGTGTCGAGCCTCGAGAAAGCCCTCGAGGATGCAAATGCGATGATCGCCGCGGCCCAAGCCGGCGGTGTCGGCGGTGAGGATCAGGACGAGTTCGCGGCCGAGCGCCGTGAGCACGCGAAGGCCTTCGAGAAGTTCTTCCGTCGCGGCGCTGAAGCTGACCTCGCTGCACTGCAGGTCAAGGCGCAGCTGTCGACTGACGATGACGCATCGGGTGGCTATGTTGTCCCGCGCGAGATGGAAGGCACGATCGACCAGATCGCCCGCAATTTCTCGGTGATGCGTCAGCTGGCGTCGGTTCGGACCATCGGGACGGACACCTATTCGAAGCTCGTGAACATGGGCACTGCTGGTTCTGGCTGGGTCGGTGAGAACGAAGACCGTACCGAGACCACAACGCCGACCCTGCGCGAGATCGTGGTCAACGTGCACGAAATCTACGCCTTCCCCTTCACCACCCAAAAGATGCTGGATGACGGCATCATCGACGTGGCGCAGTGGCTCGGCGACGAGGTTTCGATCGCGTTCGATGAACAGGAAGCGGAGACCTTCATTTCCGGCGACGGTGTGAAGAAGCCCCGCGGCCTGTGGGACTACGACAAGGTCGAGAACGACAGTTGGGAGTGGGGCAAGTTCGGCTTCGTCATTTCCGGCAAGAGCGACGGCTTCCTGGCTCCGACGACCTCGGTCAGTCCTGCTGATTGCCTGTTCGACCTGATCTACGCGCTTCGGCCGCAGTTCCGTGCGAACGGTCGCTTCCTGATGAACGACAAGACGGCCCTGACCGTTCGGAAGTTCAAGGACAACGATGGCAACTTCCTGTGGCGCGAGCCCACGATGCCCGAGGACGTCCCGACGATGTGCGGTAAGCCGGTCTCGACCGATGACTACGTGCCGCTGGTGGAGGCGAACAGCTTCCCGATCGCCTTCGGCGACATCGCCCGGACCTATACGATCTTTGATCGCATCGGCATCCGGATCCTGCGTGACAACATCACCCAAAAAGGGCGCGTCGGGTTCTACACGACCAAGCGCGTCGGTGCTGGTGCTACGCACTTCCAGCCGCTGAAGTTCCTCAAGATCGCAGCGTCGTAACAGGGCAGGGCGGCCATCGCGCCGCCCGCCTTTCGCAACTCAAACTGGAAAGGGTTTTTCAGATGATGAAAGACATCCACTCTGGCGTCACGGCGCTTGTGGCCTTGGCCGCTGCTGCACTCGACGCTGATGAAAACGGGGAAACCATCGACCTCAAAGGTTACGATGGCTGCCTCTTTGTTCTCAATGTCGGCGTCGGTGGCATCACCTTCAACGGCACCAACAAGGTCGATTTCATCATGGAGGAGTCTGACGACGACTCCACATGGACGGCTGTTGCTGACCGGGACATTCTTGGCCAGGCGGCAACCGTGGTCGACGGCAAGGTGCGGACGCTGAGCGCGGCCCATGCTGCCGCAGCGACCTATCGTTTCGGCTACAAGGGTTACAAGCGCTACGTCCGGATCGTCGCTGACTTCAGCGGCACTCACGGCACGGCGACCCCGATGTCCGCGGTCGCGATCCTTCGCGGCATGGATAACCCGCAAGCCGATCAGGCCGCGTAATGGTCGGGCCCGCCGACGCGGGCCCCTCCAACCCATCAAGGAGTTGATGCTGTGCTCACACGTACCTCAGCGCCGGCGGCGCCGTTCAATGTCGACGACCTGAAGGAAGAGCTCGGC
>JAKSAW010000571.1 GCA_022361455.1 Pseudomonadales bacterium
AAAGCTTGATGACCTCTGTCTGCCATCCGTTCGGAGCCCCAAGGGACTCACCCCAGGTGTTGTGATAGATCAGCTGGCCGTCGATCCGGCACTTGCCCACAGGAAAGCGCGGGCTCAGGTCGCCGCCTGCCTGCAGCTTTCCCTTGATCCCGATATTCCGCTCGGGCTTGCGTTGCTCCTGCCCCAGAATGGCCGAAACAAGTGCGCTCGTGGCGACTTTCGCGATGGTCGAGATCAGGAACGAGCCAAATGCGGTCGAGGCAAAGCCACCGAAGGCCGCGGTCAGGATCGACGTGAAAAACGACATATATCAGCCCTTGGCGAAGAAGTGAGTCTCGACCGGCTGGAACCCAAGGCGATCGAAGATGCGCGTCGTGCGCGGGTTGTAGAAGGTGCTCAGGCCGACGTAGTGGACACCCAAGTCGGCCGCCCATTTCCGGTAGTGGGAAAGCAGGTCTTGAAGGCCACGCCCGCGGCGGCCGGGCTCAATCCAGAGCGCGATCTCTTGCGAAACCAGAACTGGCGCGATCGGCGACTCAGATGCTGCGGCCAGCAGCATGCCGGCAACGGAGTCACCGTCACCCAAAACGCTCACGTGCCCGAACTCGGACACCATCAGGCGATTGAGCGTCCGGCGTTGCCAGGTTTCGGAGTACGGCGCATTGACCGGAGATGCCTCGAGGAAGGCCCGACACATGGCTAGGATTTCCTCGACATCATCAGGGCCTGCCGTCCGCGCCAAAACCTCAGAGGTCACGGTTGACCCCAAGGTACACCTCCCACTCCGCGACCGATGCCACGTCGTCAAAGAACCTGTCCGAGGCGTTCCTGATCTTGGACCGCTCGGTCGATACCTTTGCGTAGTTGGCCTTTGAGAGCTCCTGCGAGTGAGATTTGCATTTGAACGCAAGCTTCACGTCGCCACCGAACTCTGGGCGCGAGATTGGAATGGTGTCGACGAACCCGAGAAACCGAGGCTCTGCCGCCGCCACCATAGCGCGCGTGTCCGGGTCAAGCTCGCCGCGGAAGAGCTCGACGCGCGCTTGCCTCGCATCATACTCGCGAAACAGCTGGTTGACCTCATCCGCCGGCCCGCTCATTTCGATCGAGACCTCCTGAATGGTCAGGTTGGACACTCGCGGGATTTGCGACACAGCGATGAGCGCGCCGGCGGCTTTGA
>JAKSAW010000253.1 GCA_022361455.1 Pseudomonadales bacterium
ATACCGAAGCGCCCGAGATAGTCATTCTGAAATCAACGGCTCATGATCCAAATGCCGACCCAGTAAAAATACACGCTGTTGCACTTGATGCGAGCGGTGTAGAGCGGGTGGTGATCAACAACCAGCAAGTGTCACTGGAAGACGACGGTCGATTTGAGGTGGACGTTCCCCGTTCTGACGTTTTCAATTTTTCAGTTACGGATATTCATGGTTATCAAACGACTCGACAATTTGCAGATCTTTACAACGAATACACCAATGCTTTGAGCCTTAGAGTTAATAAGGAGGGGTTAACGAAACTGTCGGAGCTTGTTGAGCAAGCGTTAAGGGAAGCAAACATGTTTCAGTTAATAAAAAGTGCAATGGGTGGATCGGGGCCTTTGATTGAGCTTTTCTACAATGGCGATCGGGGATGGGGGCAAGATCATAGCGCTGGTTTCCTCCACGAGTTAGCTATTTCTGTAAATGACTTAACTGTTTCTGTCGATGATTCAGATAAGACACAGTTAAATGTAAACCTTGGCGGAATCCAAGGGCGTGGTTGGGTCGAATACCAGGCGGGCGATTTCCTTTTGCAGATTCCTCTGGCTATTTTAGTCGGCAGGATCAATACCACCGCTACCATTGAAAATAAGATCGAAGCTGGGAAGTGGATTGTTGAAATTAACGAATTTGATCTTGGTCTTAATCCTCATCTAGTTAATGTTTTTGTGCCGAGTGAAAACCAGGCTGAAGCGATCCTTTATGCATTAACGATTAACCCGTTGATTGAGATTTTTAAAGATAATATATTCGCCATTTTTATGGGACTTGGCGAAATTGATGGATTGGGTATTACGTCGATCAATCAGGCTATCAGAGACGTTGTTCAAGAGGCCATAACGGAAGCGATCGGTAACCTATCTGAAACCACGAGTAACATTAACTTGCCGGTGAATGATTTCGCAACATTACGATTGGATTTGGATGTACAAGGAGTTGAAGAGTCTAATAATGGATTATCTATCAATCTAGGCGGTCGTGTGGTGCCTCATCCTGATTTTATTAATGATATTGGGGTGCCTCAACCGTTGGGGCCTATTTATACTTCAACAGCATTGCCGAGCGCAGATCGTTATTCAAGCGCGCATATCGGTGCTACTTTAAATGTAAACTTATTAAATCAAGCGTTGGTGGCAGCTCACTCCGTTGGTCTAACCCAGATTACCATGACCGGAGGCAAGTTTTATGCGGGATACCCCATTGATGATTCTGATGTTATCGATAATATTCGGCACAGTCCTACGGGTTTCGATAATTACTATTATGATGTGCTATCTGGCTTTTCCAATGGCGATTATGACCCCGAGACCAAACGATTTATACGTCGCCGTGTGCCAATTTATGAATCCGCTTATTTGCCGGATCAAAGTCCCCGCAGCCCGCTAATAGGAGCAGTAGGTTCAACAAGGATGTTGGTTGATAATCAGGTGCCCGCTAAGATCGAGATGAAACAAGTGGGTGGTTTGCCGCAGTTTGAGCTTTCAATTCATGAAATTGCGATTAAGATGCAGGAAAAACTGTCCGACGCTTCGTTTAGAACTAATTTTGGGGTTACGATAAATACAAAGGTACCGGTGTCGATTGAAGTAACAGACCAAGGAAAGCTTAACATAGCCATCTCAGAAACGATGAATATCGACTTAGTGAATTTTACGTTGAATGGTAAGTTTTTTGATCCAGCCGAAGATGTTGTTGCCCGTTATCTTACTAATACAGTCAATGAACAAATTCAGGCTGCAGTGGTCACGCTAGTGGATTCATTGAAAGGGCCGTTGGAAGAAATTACGATCCCTAATTTCTCCTGCATGTCTCTTGATATCAAGAATATTGACGCTGTTGGCGGCACGGGTAATCACTTAGGTGTCGCAACAGATCTAACTGTGTTAAATGATACTGAATGTAACTTGCTTTAACGGTTGCTATAAACATTTTAAAAGGGCAGGCGATATTCATATCGCTTGCTCTCACGCTTTAATCTGCTTTCTCTAATCCAGTCTGCAGCAGCTAAACACCCATAACTAATACTTGCGGCTACTCCACCAGGGCGTTAGTGTATGCAGCTAGGGGGGAGTTAATATGTTGCAATTTATTCTGGGTCTCGTGCTGTTTTTTGGCATTCATTCGATATCGATCTTTGCATTACCACTACGCGACAAGCTCGCAGCAAAAAGCCAAATCG
Source organism: Pseudomonadales bacterium (assembly GCA_022361455.1). Taxonomy (GTDB): domain Bacteria; phylum Pseudomonadota; class Gammaproteobacteria; order Pseudomonadales; family Ketobacteraceae. Next base: position 2,222 of record JAKSAW010000253.1, read on the forward strand.
GCTGGAAGGTGTTCTATGGCGTCGTCTCGTTAATTGGCCTTGTGCTTATATCAAAGGGCTACGCTGAGCTTAGGTTGTCTCCAATTTACCTTTACGTCACGCCGATGTGGATGCGTCATGTCGCTGCCCTTTTATTGCTACCAACCTTTATTCTATTTTTTGCGCCATATTTCCCTGGGCGACTTAACAATGTCGTTAAGCATCCGCAGCTAGCATCGGTAAAATTGTGGGCTTTATCGCATTTGTTAATCAATGGAACTTTGGCGGATGTGATGCTATTTGGTGCCTTTTTGGTTTGGGCCGTTGTCGATATGATTTCGATGAAAAAACGCTCGGCTCGCTCTGTGCAAATTATGCGTCAATCCAATATCAACGATATTATCGTGGTGATAGTGGGGCTGGCAGTCTATGTGGCCTTTGTGCTGTGGCTCCATGGCATGTTAATTGGGGTAAAACCTTTTGGCTAACTAGGTTTGTGTTTGCTGATCAGGGGAGCAATCACTCATGGTTGCTCCTTTAGCTTAAAGGCTTAGGAATGGAATCAAGCCCGCCAACTCGACATAGCAGCGATAAGTCTCTATAGTTGCCGACCTCTGAATGCGCCCGTTATTGGCGCTTTGTAAACATCTAAATCGTTCCAGGATACTCCCTTGATTACCGCTGCAAACATCACCATGCAATTTGGCGCTAAGCCCCTGTTCGAAAACATTTCCGCTAAATTTGGCGGTGGTAACCGTTACGGCCTAATTGGCGCTAATGGCTGTGGTAAGTCGACGTTTATGAAGATACTAAATGGTACCTTAAAACCTACGTCCGGGAACGTGTCTTTTGAACCGGATATTACCGTCGGTAATCTAAGCCAGGATCAATTTGCTTTCGAAGAATACAGCGTTGTTGATACGGTCATTATGGGCGACACCAGGCTTTGGGCTATTAAGCAGGAGCGGGATCGTATTTACTCGTTGCCGGAAATGTCTGAAGAAGAAGGGATGAAGGTCGCAGACTTAGAAACCCAGTTTGCAGAACTTGATGGCTACAGCGCTGAAAGTAGGGCAGGTGAAATTCTTTTACAGGCGGGGATTGCAGAGGAATTTCACTATGGCTTAATGAGTGAGGTGGCGCCTGGCTGGAAATTGCGTGTATTGCTTGCGCAAGCGTTGTTTGCAGATCCCGATATTTTGCTATTAGACGAGCCAACGAACAACTTGGATATCCATACCATTCAATGGCTCGAGACTGTTCTGAACGAACGTAAAAGTACTATGTTGATCATTTCCCATGATCGCCACTTTCTCAATTCAGTTTGTACGCATATGGCTGATATCGATTATGGCGAGATGAGAATCTATCCGGGTAATTACGATGATTTCATGACAGCTGCCACACAGGCGCGCGAGCGATTACATGCAGAAAATGCGAAGAAGAGTGCACAGATTGCAGAGCTTCAACAGTTTGTTAGTCGCTTTTCTGCAAATGCTTCTAAAGCTAAGCAAGCCACATCACGTGCCAAGCAAATCAGTAAGATCAAATTAGAAGATGTGAAAGCTTCTAGCAGAATGAGCCCCTTCATTCGCTTCAATCAGGATAAGAAACTACATCGGCAGGCGTTGGTATTAGAGCATATCGAACACGGCTTTGACGGTGAGAATCTATTTAAAGATGGAAACTTGATTTTAGATGCTGGTGCGAGGCTAGCGGTTATCGGTGAAAATGGTGCCGGTAAAACGACCTTTTTAAAATGCTTGATGGATGAGTTGCAGATAAATGGTGGCGAGATTAAGTGGTCTGAAAATGCTGACTTAGGATATTGTCCGCAAGATAGCTCCGCTGACTTTGAGGGCGATTTAACAATCTTTGAATGGATGAGCCAATGGCGCAAACCAAGCCATGATGATTTGGTCGTTAGAGCGACTTTAGGGCGTTTGCTTTTCAGTGGCGATGATTTTGAAAAGAAAGCCAGTGTTTGTTCTGGTGGTGAAAAGAACCGCATGTTGTTTGGTAAATTAATGATGATGAATCCAAACGTGCTAGTGATGGATGAACCCACAAACCACTTGGATATGGAATCCATCGAAGCGCTAAACTTGGCCTTAGAACATTTCGAAGGCACGCTAATATTTGTGAGCCACGATCGTGAGTTCGTATCTTCTCTAGCGACAGAGATTATCGAGATCAAAGATCAAAAGATGATAAGTTATAAAGGCACTTATGAAGAGTATTTAGCTAGCCAGGAGGTTAGCTAACCAGTCCGCTGCCACCCCAGCGCCGAGTGGTGACTCAAGAAACTCGATAACGATCAGTTTCATCAGAGTAAATTGATAAAATAAAGCCAATCAACACAGGTGTAAAAACAGCAACGATCGTTGCCAACTCATAACCAGCGGCCTGGCTTAAGTATGGTTCGGGAACAAGACTGAAACGATCCAATGTCCATAAGCTGGTCGCAAATAATGCAGGTGCAATAGAAGCCAGCATTAAAAACTGAAGCCATTCCACGGCCTTTCCCAATTCCTGTTTGCGTTGCATTCTTGTAAACATACCTAGGAACAAAATAAACAACACGCCAAGTACAAAAAAGCCTGCACCTGCAACGCCATGCTCATGGGTTGGCATGCCCAGATTAAAAGCCCAAAGGATAGAAACTAGCCCAGTAATAGTAGCGCTGATATAGATAGCATAATTACTCAAAAAATTTTCAGTTTGACCACTGCGTAAAACGTTTAACTTATTCCATGACGAAATCATCAGCACTGCTATAGCAAGTGAAAACAACATAATGGAAAATCCATTCACTTCAGATGCCAAATGCGCTAGCGCTTGATTGGGGATCATTCGCTGAAGTAGGGTAATATCTGCCAAGCTGTTAATTGTGAATGTAGGTAAGATCAAGAATAGAGAAATTATGGATAACACACCCAAACCAAATCGGAAGGAGCCGGCTGACATTGGGGTGAGCGAAACCTGTGATGAACGTAATGGACTGCTGCCTCGGTTAAGCAAGAAAAGCACATAGGCGATCAATGTAACCTGAACAAACAGGATGGCATTCACCACTGTATTCATTTCATTGAAAGATAAATCACCCGCAAAAGGCGCTAACATAATCCAATCGGCTCGTTGAAAAGGCGCGGTCAACAAGAAACCAAATCCAACGGCTTGCCAACCCATATGTTGAGCAATCTTTTTTCTAAAAATGGCGATGCCCGCCATAGAGATACTAAAAATCACACCCACTAACATCATCCATAGCCCAACATGAAATGCATAGGTGTCGTAGGTATTGGCAATGCCGGTGTTCACGAGATGAATGCCACTCATGGTCATCGAGGCAAAAGCAGCAATTACATAGACTACCCCGGTTACCCGATGTGCTTTACGGTAACGCCGGCGAAATGCAGGCCAGAATTGAAAGAAGCCTGCTGTCATTAACACCATGCCTAACATCATATGAGTGCTTAAAATGGTGCGACGCGAATCCGCCATGGCATGGTAGTAAATTTCAGTTTCCATAAGGCTGTCTTCGCCATAGACATACTCGCTGGAGCTAATCGAGGCCATGAAGTTCATCCAGCCTGGCATGGTCTGAAGCACCTCCTCAGAGCCTCTTACATCAACGCCATTGGAGGCTTGTTGCATGATCTGGGTAGAGATAGTGACGTTGTCAACGGCCTTGTTGGTGAGTGGTGATATCGTGGACCCGGCGTTGAAGGCAAATAGGCCATAGCCAATGAGTAACATACCTAGTGCAATCCACATCCATTGGCTCGGGCTATTAAAAAGGCCTTTTTCTTTACTAGCCTGCTGAGAAGCAGGTACAGATGAGGATATGCTCATAGGGGGCGTCCTGGTTATTATCATTAAAGCTCATGCTAGGCGCTTTTTAGCCAATAGGTAATAGCCAGCGTCGCCGATACTTGTCACTTTTCGCCAAACCGGCAATACTTGGTAAATTATGATTATAAGCCCGAGTATGAACTGATGATTCCTATTGAGGCCCTTAGCTTTCCTGTTAGCTATCTCCAACTTTGCGATGAGATATGCGCCGCTAGGGGGGTGGATGCTAAGCGTTATTATGCTGATGAGATGGGATTAACCGACAGCCAATTGTCTGATCCACAGGGGACTATATCAGGGGAAAACTTTCACAAACTATTGGGGCTTATTGCTGATTTTATTCGAGAGAAACCGGAGCATCAGCAGTTATTGATGGAGTTCTTTCCCGCCACTATCCACGGCTATGTCGCCCTGGCTGCCATGACGTCAGAAACAGTTGTTAGTGCATTGGAAGTTGCCATACGCTATGCCCATCAAATTATGCCTGCTTTTGAATTAAGCCATGAAGTTTCTGGAGAGCAATGTCACATTCATTTTAAGCGGGTGGCGGAACTTGGTGCGCATAACGATTTAATGACAGAAATGGTGTTTTGCGCGGCCCATTCTTTTTTAAGAATGCTTGGCCAAAGTAAGGTAGAGATAGATCTGTCGTTGGCTCATGAAAACATTCTACTTACTGAGTTACCTAGTCTTTATTCGAAGTTGCATATTGAAACATCTTGCACTGAAAATAGGCTCTCTTTCCCTGCAAAATACCTTAATGATAAATTAGCGACTCGCAACGAAGCCACTCGTCAGGCGATTGAGCAAGCGCTTGAAAACAACGAGCTTCGTTTGAGTCAAGAACACAGTCTTAGTTATCAGGTATCGGCCATTATTCTATCGAGAATCCAACAGCAACAACTAGTGGAAGCCAAGGATATTGCCAAGCAGCTGACTTTATCTCCTCGAACGTTTAACCGGCGATTGCTAGATGAGGGAAATAATTTCAGACAACTGTACAATGATTGCCGCTGTAATATTGGAAAAGATCTATTAAGCAGTAGTAACCTTACAATAAGCCAGATTAGCGAGCAGTTAGGATTTTCAGATGAAGCCAATTTTTCTCGCTTTTTTAAAAATCAAACCGGCCTCAGTCCGCGAACATTTCGACAAACGAAGGTATGAAATGAAACTACAAGGAAAAGTTGTTCTAATTACAGGTGCTAATTCAGGTATCGGTTTTGAAACAGCAAAAGAGCTAGTTAAAGAGGGCGCGCATGTATTTCTAGCCTGTAGATCACAAGAACGCACAGCGCCTGTTGTAGATGAACTTAATAATCTATCAAAAGGTAAAGCTGAGTTTATTCCGCTTGATTTAGGTGATTTGGATTCGGTAAAACATTGTGCGGAAACTTTCAAGGCTGCTGGTCTACCATTAAACTATCTAATTTGTAACGCTGGTTTAGCTGGGCAGAAAGGGCTGACAGAGTCTGGGTTTGAATTAACCTTTGGTACCTGCCATGTAGGGCATTTTTTACTGACTAAGTTGCTTATCGACAATCTAAAAGCTTCCGCTCCAAGCAGAGTGGTGGTTGTTTCTAGCATGGCGCATCGCAATGCAAAAGGCATCGATTTTGACGCCATTCTTAAACCCACTTCAACCACCACTGGCTTTCCTGAATATGCGGCTGCTAAATTGGCAAATATTCTTTTTGCGAAGGGGTTATCTAAGGAACTTGAGGGTACTAGCGTTACCACCTATGCATTACACCCAGGGGTGATTGCTACGGAGGTATGGCGATCAGTTCCGTGGCCATTGGACCGCATCATGAAGTTCTTTATGAAAGGTGCTGATGAAGGGGCTAAAACTACCTTGTATTGCACACTCGAGCCAAGCTTAGCCGAGGAGTCCGGTTTATATTACGATGATTGCAAAAGGGTTGAGCCTGCAGAAGTTGCTAACGATAGCGCTTTGGCTGATAAGCTATGGAGGCATAGCGAGGAATGGGTTAAGAGTTATTTAGAAATATAGTTATTAAAGAAATCGATTCAATACCTTGGCCAGCCCAATGTGTCGTGTGCTGGGGAGATGATGTTCCCGATGGTGAGTTTACCTCATTTCCAATGGCGGTTAAACTTGAAGAAAATGAATCCGTTGTTTTCTCGTGAGTTATATGACCAAATAATGCAACAAGGGATGTAGGCTTTGGAAAAATTATGGAAGATCCGAGAATGAGTCCTGAAAATAACCCAATGCTATTTGATGGCAAGCGAATGATATTTGGTGGGTTTAATATGTTGTTGGAAGCTTAATGTAGTCACTTAAGCTTCAAAGTTAATTTGGATGGAAAGTTTTAGTGATTGAAGAAACTGGGTACGTAAAAATCAGCGGCTCTCCGATTTATTATGAATTATCTGGTAATCCACTTGGTAAGCCGCTGCTAATGCTTCATGGCGGCTTAGGTTCTGGGAGAGATCTAACTCCTTTGCATAATTTCATTATGCAAGACCATTATTTAATAAGTATTGATCTTCGCGGTCATGGAAAATCAAAATTAGCGGGCCCTTCGTTGAGCTATGCTCAGTATCAAAATGATGTTCTAGAGGTGCTTGATCATCTGGGTATTAAACAATATTCAATATTTGGTTTTAGTGATGGCGGGATCGTAGGCTACCGATTGGCAGCTCAACAATCAGAAAATGTTGTAAGTTTGGTTACATTGGGCTCGCAATGGCGATTAAAGGCTAATGACCTATCTGTTAATATGCTTAGAAGTTTAACTGTCGAAGAGTGGAGTACAAGTTTTCCTGCGGTTGTAGACGCCTATAATGCTTCAAATCCTAATCCAGATTTAACTACTCTTTTAAATGCAGTTAAGGAAGTGTGGCTTGATACTACAGAGTACGGTTATCCTTGGAGTCTGGTTGAAAGGATAACTTGTCCGAGCTTAATTATGCGAGGTGATAATGATTTCCTCTTTTCTATAGAAGAAGCTGTAGCATTAAAGAAAAAAATACCGCATGCGAATTTTGCTAACATTCCATTCACAGAGCACGCTTCTCATCAGGAATCTCCCATGTTGGTTGGTACTATATTGAAGCAATTTTTATCATAGCTTCTTGTGGCGCCCCAAAATCCCTATTTTATTTGATTACGAAGCTTATTAGCCTCCAAGGATTTCTATTGTGTATGATTTATTTCATGATATTTCGCTGCGCCCTATGCCTTTCTCCAGGTACACAGCTAAAGAACTATGGACAAGGCCACACTTGTCAAAACAAATGCTTAATTTTCATTTAAGCCAAGAAACCGATCTTGCTTCAAGAAAGGTTGAGTTTATTGATGATTCAGTTGAATGGATTGATGGACATTTGAGTTTGTCAGGTAAGCGGCTCTGTGATTTGGGTTGCGGTCCTGGTCTATACACGCGTCGCTTCTTTGATAAAGGCGCAGAAGTAACTGGTGTTGATTTTTCTGACAGCTCATTAGATTACGCTAGGATGACCTCGAATTCTGATATTAACTACCTTAAGGCAGATTATATCTCCGATGAGTTGCCCTCGGAGTTTGACGTAATCACCTTGATCTATATCGATTTTTGCGCACTGTCTCCGAATCAACGATCATCTCTACTTAGTAAAATTCGTAGAATGCTTAAACCCAACGGACATCTTGTGCTTGATGTGGCAGGCTCCGGAAGCTTTCTGGCAAAGGAAGAAGCTACATTCATCGAAGATCGCTTAATGGGAGGCTTCTGGGCTGAAGGTGAATACGTAGGTATTCAAAAGTCTTTTATTTACGAAGATCAGAGGCTGGTGTTGGATCGCTACATCATTATTGAACCTAAAAACACTTGGCAAATTTTCAACTGGATTCAACACTTCACTCCACAAATGATAAAAACAGAGCTTCAAGCAGCTGGATTCGCAGTGGTTAATATGTCTGGTGATTTGACTGGTGCATCATTATCGGAAGATAGCGATTTCATAGCTATTATTGCCAATTAAAACTTCATGCATTTGGGCTACGCTACTCGTGTAGCCCTATCTTGCTTCCCAATCAGTTGATCCGTTCTTACCTAGTATCGTTCATAAAGGGAGATTTTTTAGCCTTAACTAAGTACATTGCTAGGAGTAATTTCGATAAATCCAGGCAACTGTTTCGGCTAGAGACCTTCTAAACACTCCTTTGAGATCTACGACTCGATGCTTTTCTAAGATATTTCCAGAGATCGTGTATGGATGAAGTGTTATCTACCGCTCTAAACTTTTTGCTAAGTCTTGCATCATGGATTTAAAGTGCGCTTCCTGCTCGATGCATTGATCAAAAATATCACCTGCCTTTGCGATAGAAGTTGATAACGTACTCATTAGCGCTGCTTCTTCTGTCTCCAAAAGATTAAAATGCATCATCTGTTGTAGCATGTCGATTTCTAATGATTCAATTACTGATTGAAAGCGTTCAGATAGCTGTAAATTTGAGGTTTCTATTTCATGGATCATCATTTTTATGACCTGGGTGGTAGCCGCTATTTGTGAACGATGCCGACCCGCTTCCATGGCTGTTTCGAGAGCCGCTAGACTTGCTTCGGCGCCATTTAATAGTAAGCAAACATTGTCTTTGATGCCTCCATAACTCTCATCATCCTTTGAGGGCATATTCTTGATTAATAAAGAAAGATGCGGAAAATTGAACACACAGCGCGAAGAAAACTCGACGATCCTTCCAGCGTCTCGGCAAGAATCAATAAGTTGAGATTCGATTGGCCGGGTTTGGTGGTCTTCATAGAAACAGGTATCCACCTGGTTTTGATAAAATTTTATAGTTGTTCTCAAACCCATCGAACTTAATATCTCAAAAAGCCCCTCGGCACCTGACTGCAAGTTTTGCCATTCAAAAGAGCTTTCTAAGAACTGAATGATTTTCCCCAATTCGCCTGAATTGGACATCGCTTTCATTGCAATATTACGTGAGACTGAGGCTTGTTCTCGTAACTGACGCTTTTCGATAGATAGCTCGCAAGCATGGCTAAGACGCGTTGCTAGCTGTTCCGGTGCAATAGGTTTTTGAATAAAATCCAGCGCATTCTCCTTGTAGCAGGTGAGAATCACGTCCTGACTTTTGTCGCCAGAAAAAAAGACGATTGAGGTATGCTTTTTTGCCTCCGCTTTTATTAGACGGCTAATCTCTAAGCCATTTTTGCCTGGAAGATGATAGTCAATCACAGCAAGGTCAAAGGGCTTATTGACTTGACTGATGATTTCTTTCCAGCCTCCGTCAGGCCATCCGTCTAACGCGATGACCGAATGCCCTTCGCTTTGTAAAAGGTGTGTGACAAGCTTTTGAAATGTTTTGTCATCTTCAAACAATAGGACCGATGCAGTTTGATTCACGGAATGAGCTCACTTCTGCCAATGATATTTGAGCGTAGCAGGAAAACTGTCAGAACAAGTGACTTATCAGAGATATCTCACAACAACAATGCTTTATGAAGGCATGAACATACTTTATCCGAGCAACTCAGCCTTAAATCTCTTCATATATTGATTGAGTTGGCTCGAAATCTAAGAAATATTCTAAACGCAAGGCATTATCAGGATGGGTTGCACGTCGAACAGGATTAGCTGACCCTATGCAGATAGCCGTCTTAAGACCCTCTTACTTTATTTTTGAAGCGGGGTCCAATAGTATAGCGAACCGTCATCACTTCCCCCTAGTGCAGTTGTACCACTCGGATTGATCACCATAGGCCAGTTCATTAATTGGGTCGTGTATTGCCAGATCAGGCTACCTTGTTGTGCATTGAATAAATAAAAATTTCCAGGCGTTTCTGATGGCACATCACTCACTTCAGCGTTGCTAAAAATCGGTTGTCCGTCCGTAGCTGTTAGATAAGTGGCGTTCTCATCCATATTCATCCCGGGGTTAGGGCAATAGGTGAGCTTATAGATCCATTGTCTCTCAGGGATGTTTTGATTCTCAGTATTAACAGTATTTTTTACTACATAGGCATAACCATAAGCAGTGGTATCTGCTTGGCCTGATCCACTACCCTCATAGTTGCCACCTGAAGCTACATAGAGATCACCAGCACTGTTATGGCAGATCGCTAACGCGTAACTTAAGCCCAGCGTATAGTCTTCATTCTTATAAATCCACAAAGGAAATAACTTATCTTGTTTGTTAATGGGGTTAGCAAACAAGAGTATCTCGCCTCCTTTGGTCGATGCTGCGAAATACTGGCCATCCCGAGTGAGTGTTATCCGTAAAATACCGTTGTCGGCTTCATAATGACCCAGATAATTTAATGTGCCATTGTTATTTTCATAGAGATACAAGATACCTGTTGAACTCTCAGTCTCTTCTTTGTGGTTTCGCGTCTCCGCAAAATTCATTTCATCTTGATAGATCTCGCCAGCGACTGCTAGATAGCGACCATCTGGTGTGATAGTGCAAGATCGTAGATAGGAGCCAGAGATATTGACCGTAGTTTGTTCGTATTGATCGCTTGCTCTGGTGAGGAATTGAAGGTTTGCGCTTTCTACCGCGATAAGCGCAGACCCATCGTTTGAGCTTTCAACTTCATTGATTCGGCTGCTGTAATCGAACTCTTGTCGACTGCTGACACCTACCGAAAGCTGATAAGTACGCAAAAATCCACGACCACTGCCATACTCACCACCGGCCGCACCATACTGACCATCACCTGAGACAGCAACCCAAAACACACCCTGCTGCACATTATCGCCTAATGGGTCGCTCCACACGTTGGTGGGACTAGTTCCGTCCGTTGTGTAGTAATACACGGCAAACTCGTCACTGGTGTCATATTCTGCGGAGGTCCCTGTCAGAATATGCTTTCCATCATCAGACATCGCTACACTATTAATTTGCAGCCCAGTGGTTGGTGTAACAATCCAAGTGGGTTCATTTGATTCGCTAGACATTGAATAGTTTCCTGGAGTAGGGGGGCTTAAGTACTGACACTTTCAGCGTAGGCTTGAGGTGTATTAATACTTAACGCTAGCATTCCTTATCTTAAGCGAATGCCTAATCAGATATATCTCACAAGCTTTTCGGTTAGAAACTTACAATGAAAGTCTTTTTCGGTTTCGGAACGTAAAAAATAGGAATTACAGACAAGCTTTTTAGTCATCAAAAGGAAACGGCCCTTTGATTCGGTTACGACCCACTGTTGATTGTCAAAAAACTATTACGCTTTTCAAACGCTTAACCGCACACTTTCGTGTTATTCCGATTCCAGAAAGTGCCATGCTTTCAGTGAGACCTGCGCGGCTCAGCCCCATATGAGGGTTGCCCATTTCTAGCCCCGTGCGATATCTTCGCCATAAAACACATTCAGTTGCCATTAAATCAGGTGGATCAGCATGCATTAACAGATTTTTATTGGAGTATAACTGCAAAAAGTAATTGGAACGCAAGCCATGAAAAAATTAATGATAAGAGATATCTCGGGTGACATTTGGTTAATGTCGGTGGAGCTGCATTATGTGCGAACTATGTCCTAGATACCTATCGTTCAGATAGTTCTTTCACCAAGGAGTTAAACCTGGTTCATGCAAAGAAGACAGGAGATGTTCAATATATACAGATCTGGTGATTATTTGATTTGAAATCAGCCAAAGAGTTTTTGGAAGTAAAACTTTCGTTATAATAATTCTGCGTATCTACCATTTGTCAATCAGAACTATTTACAGGTTCAGCTTTTTAATACGAAAAAAAGGTCCAACAATCCAAACTAAAAGGATTTCATTCAAGCTATTGAACGTTGACTGCTAAACTTTAAATCGAGACATCATATCATTGAGCGCTAGGGCCAACGATGATAACTCTTGGCCTGTTTGTGCTGCTTGTTTAGCGCCAATTGAAGTATCTTCTGCAAGATCGCTAACTCTCACTACGTTTCGGTTTATTTCTGCGGCAACTACACTCTGTTCTTCGGCAGAGCTCGAGATCTGCGTATTCATATCATTTATTCGACCAATCGCTTCTTGAATATTATTTAGCATAGATTCAGTGCTGAGCGCTTGATTACATACAGAATTCACCTGATTCTGACTACTATTCATAACCTCCACAGCTTTAAATGCGCCTGATTGAAGCTGTTCAATCATATTATTAATTTCTGTGGTAGATTGCTGTGTTCTCCCTGCTAAGGTGCGAACTTCATCAGCAACAACGGCAAACCCTCTACCTTGCTCCCCGGCACGAGCCGCTTCGATCGCCGCATTTAAAGCTAGCAAGTTGGTCTGTTCCGCAATCCCTTCAATTACTTCTAGAATAGAGTTTACTTCTTTCGTACCCTGCTCTAAGTCTTGAATAACCTTAGCAGTATTTCCAACATCTACATTTAGCGTCTGCATTTGAGCCAACGTATTAGTCATCATTGACTTACCTTCAACAGCAAGATTAATGGCTTCTCCAGAGGCGCTAGCCGCAACAGTTACATTATTAGCGACTTCTGTCACTGTGGTGCTCATTTCCGTCATTGCCGTTGCAACTTGTGTGGTTTCACTCAATTGGGTCTCAATGGACTTGGAAGTTTGCTCCGCTATTACAGACGTTTCCTCGGCTGCTGCCGCTAACTGAGAGGCCATGTCTTGAACCTGGGAAACAGTGGTTCTCAACTTTTCGGTCATATTTCTCATGGCACCGTAGACACTCTCAGATGATACCGCTTTATCGAATTCTACTGTAAGATCTCCATCGGCAACTTTAGCTGCGATTCTACTAACATCACCGGGTTCACCGCCTAATTTATTCATTAGATCACGAACAAAATAAAAGCCCAGAGCTGAGCCAATAGCAATAGATAGCAGAATACTAATCAGTATTTTAGTCTGAGTATTCGACATCGTAGCAATACTTGCTTGTTCGCGGTCCTTCATTAAATCAGCTTCAATTTTTTTAAAGTCCGACATCACTGAGCGAAACCGATCAAAGTAGACTTTACCCCGAGCTTCGCCGACAAGATCCGCCATGTCATCCATTGTTTTAGCATTACCAATTTCACGTCTCAAACTAATCATGGGTGCCGTGATTTCATTTTTCCATGAGTTAATAGTTTGATTAATTTCATCCAATAATTGCACTTGTGCAGGATTATCGCTAACAGTTTCTTTTAGCGAACTGAGAATCGAATTGAATTGTTCCTTGCCTTGATTGTAGGGTTCCAAAAATTCCTCTTTACCTGCCAATAGGTACCCTCTCATTCCTGTTTCCATATCCACTGCAGCAGCGAGAAGTGCGTTTGCTCTATCAATTACCAAGTAAGTATGCGTTACCCAGCGTTCCGAACGCTGCATTATTCCTAGTTCTCGCGACATTCGCCCAACATTATTGAGAATCTTTCGTTTTGCACTATCGAACTCATTTCTTCGTTGTTTAAGCAGCTTTTGTTCTCGTTCTATAAACGTTGCTATCTGTCCTCTAAACTTATCGAAGTACTTTTTACCATGTGCCTCACCAACAAGCTTAGCCATATCATTCATCGTTTTAGCGTCACCAATTTCCCTTCTTAGGCTTATAGCAGGCTCCGTAACATTTTCCTGCCATTCCCCAAGAATATTTTCTACCTCAGCCAATCGCTCTACCTGTGGCGGATTGTCGTTAACCGTCTTTCGTAGATTTTTGATTAACTGAAGTTTGGCACTCTCTCCGCTTTCATATGGTTCTAGAAACTCTTCTTTACCTGCAAGCAAATAGCCCCGCATTCCAGTTTCCATGTCAACAGCGGAGGTAATAATCTGATCGGCAGAATTTAAGACTTTATGAGTATGCGTAACCCATCTACCGGTTTCTTTGATGTTGCCAAGATTAATAAATACGATAATCCCCAATACCATCATTAAGAAGATTGGGGTCCCAACTGCCAACATCAGCTTTACTTTCACACTTAAATCTTGAAAGTTCATAAAACCTCTCTTGCTATACACGACGATTCGTTACCAAGGAATCGATACCGATTAATTAGTATTCCTTTAAGAATTTGAGATATAGGTGTCGTCAATACCGCTTTGTAGCTTAAGAAAGCTAACTGAGAAGATTAATTAAAGCGGCGGCAACACATCCAAATATTTAGCCGGACCTCAACATGAAGCTGCATACAGTTCTTAATACAACAGGCCTTACTTTGATATAAGCGTAGCTCAAAAATAGACCTAAGTATGTGAATATTGTTTTTTAACGAAAACGCACGATATGAGCGCATTGTGCACCCAATTGGCACAGTTTTTTACAGGTTTTGTAGTTAAGGTATGAATAGATTGAAATTTTGCGATACAAAATAGGGCGCACATTCTTCGAAAAGCGTTAGCTAATAACCCTTAGAACGACTAGTGAATAAAAAAAGACAATGATCAAGCTAATTTAAAAATTAAATATAAGGCTATTCAGATATTGAACCTTAAGACATCTGAGAAATTATCGTCGCACTTCACTCTTGAACTCAGGGAAAGGTTAATGACTGGCAAATAGGTGTAATAGCTGAAGGTATTGTTACTAAGCCTCTCGTTTTTGAATATGAAATGATGAAAGCGATCTATGGTGTCTTGTGTTTGCTTAAAACGTGCTTCGAAACGATTTAATTAAACACAGTAAGTGTTGATCAAATATTATCAGTTTTTTTCGAATGTTTAGTCAGGATAAACCATATGTTTATTATGCGTTAAAAAACATATGGTATTTCCCTATCATTAATGCGTGTTAATTGGGTCAACGAATTCGATTCGATGAATTTCAGACAAGCAAAACAAATAGCGTTTAAGGGTGGCCAGTAAATAACATTTATCCTCTTCATTTACCATTTCTAGCTGAGAATAGTTCAAATTATGAAGTTAACTACTAAAGGACATTATGCAGTGACTGCAATGCTTGACTTGGCACTTCATTCGGATGACAGACCGATTAGATTGGCTGACATATCTTCTCGGCATAACATTTCGGTATCTTATTTAGAGCAATTGTTTACCAAATTCCGAAGACATGATTTGGTTACAAGTGTGCGAGGTCCGGGTGGTGGATACCGCTTATCTAGAGACTCTAAAGATATTTTTGTTGCTCAGGTAATTGACGCTATCAATGAAGACACTCATCCGGTAGGTAGGCGTAGCCTGGCAGATGACAAAAAACACTTGGCTAATGAACTTTGGGGGGACCTTAGCGGGCAGATACATAAGTTTCTCAGCGAAATCAGTCTAGCCAGTTTGGTTGAGAGTAGAAATTACATCGTTGATTCTACCTAGTATTCTTTTAACTCAAGAAGGTTAACAGAGGGAGATCAATAAGGCATAGGTAGAAACCCCAATCTTTAAACTTGGGTAGGCTTTGGTGAGAAAAATGGCGGATATCAAAAAGAATTGGCACAGTATAGCAACAGAGAGTGTGCTTAAACGTTTGAAGTCCTCACCCAGTGGGTTGACGCAAGCCGAGGCTGAGACACGTTTTTTAAACTATGGAGCAAACCGCCTTCCACAGGTCGAACGTCACAACTCCTTGGTGCGTTTTTTACTGCATTTCAACAACATTCTTATATATGTTTTGCTAGTTGCTGCATTGATCACTGGTCTTTTGGGGCATTGGGTCGATACTGGCGTAATTCTCGCTGTGGTCATTGTTAATGCCATCATCGGCTTTATACAAGAAGGCAAGGCGGAGCAAGCGCTGGATGCTATCTGCCATATGCTAGCCCCAAGAGCCAATGTGATACGTGATGGCGAGCGGCGAACGATTGATGGCGAACAACTGGTACCGGGCGATATCGTATTGTTGGAGGCTGGCGATAAAGTACCAGCTGATATCCGATTGCTTACCGTGCATGGCATGTCTATTCAGGAAGCTATTTTAACCGGAGAATCGGTACCGGTAGAAAAGAACACTCTAGCCGTTGTTGACAATACTGCTCTAGGAGATCGTACTTGTATAGCTTACTCTGGTACTCTCATCGCAAGTGGTCAAGGCAAAGGGGTGGTGGTAGCCACCGGTTCAAGCACAGAGATTGGTCGAATTAGCGGGCTGCTATCGAGTGTAGAGACACTGACTACACCGTTGGTCGAGCAGATGGCGCTATTTGCCAAATGGTTGACTATCTTTATTCTCATTGTCGCAACAGTGTTACTTGGATACGGTTATTTCGTTGCTCATCACGATTTCAGTGCAATGTTCATGATTGTGGTTGGCTTGTCAGTGGCTGCAATTCCAGAGGGGTTGCCGGCCGTACTCACGATTACTTTGGCCATTGGTGTCCAGGCAATGGCACGGCGCAATGCCATCGTACGCCGTTTGCCAGCCATTGAAACTCTGGGATCGGTATCGGTTATATGCACGGATAAAACTGGCACGTTGACACGTAACGAGATGATGGTTGCTTCAGTGATTTCTCACCGTCATTTTTTTACGCTTGAAGGTACCGGTTATGAGCCCAAAGGCACACTGAAGCTCGACGATGTCCATGTGTCTCCAGAAGAGCATCACGTGCTCGAAGAACTCGCTCGAGCAGCAACTCTCTGCAACGATGCAGCGCTGCGTGAGCATGATGGAGTTTGGGTTGTTGAGGGCGACCCCATGGAAGGCGCATTGCTGACGTTTGGCGGTAAAATGGACGTCAACATCCGGCAAGAACAAACCAGGTGGAAACGAACCGATGCGATTCCGTTTGATGCTAAATATCGCTTTATGGCAACTCTTAATCATGACCATGAACACCACGCCTGTATATTCATTAAAGGGGCACCAGAGCAAGTTCTGGACATGTGCAACAGCCAACGGAATGTGGACGCAACCACGGAGCCATTGGATAGGGCCTATTGGCACCAGAAAGCGGAAACCATTGCTGCACTAGGCCAACGTGTTCTGGCGTTTGCCGTTAGGTCAGTACCCCCTGAACATACGGTGCTTGAGCACGAAGATGTTGGTGGCACCCTAACGCTGCTTGGTATGGTTGGAATGATAGATCCACCGCGAGACGAAGCGATTAAAGCCGTTACTGAATGCCACGAGGCCGGAATTCGCGTAATCATGATTACCGGAGACCATACTAAAACGGCGGCTGCTATTGGGAAGCAAATTGGCCTGAAAAACACGGAAAAAGTAATTACAGGTGCTGATTTGGATACCCTTGATGATGCATCTCTGAGTCAGGCTGTGCTCAACTGCGACGTTTTTGCGCGAACCAGTCCCGAGCATAAGCTACGACTTGTAATGGCGTTGCAGAGGCATCGAATGACTGTGGCTATGACCGGTGATGGTGTGAATGATGCTCCAGCGCTTAAACGAGCGGATGCCGGTATTGCGATGGGTCAAAAAGGTAGTGAAGCTGCCAAAGAAGCATCAGCCAACACCAAGTCTGATGCTTCTTTGGCAGCTTCACTACCTTTTTGACCCA
>JAKSAW010000263.1 GCA_022361455.1 Pseudomonadales bacterium
GTATGCTGCGGGAACTGTAATTCCAGATTCGATCCAAGAGTCTACTCGTAAGTAAGAAGCCGAACCGGAAAAATCCACATGGGTTAACAATCCACTACTGGGCTGAAAGTTTTTACCGGGATCTTCAGCATACAAGCGAACTTGCATCGCATGCCCCTTAGGAGCATGTTTATAGTCAGCAATACAAGCGCGATCGCCACCGGCAATTCTTACCATCCACTCAACTAAATCAACGCCAGTAACTGCTTCAGTAACTCCGTGCTCCACTTGAAGACGAGTGTTCATTTCCAAGAAGTAAAATGTTTGATCGGTAACATCAAAAATATACTCAACGGTTCCGGCAGAGCGATAATTAACAGCCTTTGCCAAGCTCACCGCCGCCTCAGACATGGCTTGTCGTAACTCGTCCGATAAGTTTGCTGCTGGTGTTTCCTCGATGACTTTCTGGTTACGACGCTGTAAAGAACAGTCGCGCTCCCCTAACGCCACCACATTCCCTGCACCATCACCCACTACTTGAATTTCTATATGACGTGCTTTATCGATATATTTTTCAAGGAAAACACCATCGTTGCCAAAGTTATTCTGGCTTAATCGTTTAACTCGTTCAAAACCAGAAATTAATTCAGGTTCATCCCAACACACCTGCATACCAATACCACCGCCACCGGCGGTGCTTTTTAACATGACCGGGTAACCGATATCATTGGCGCAGTGTTTAGCTTCGTCGAGATCGGTTAATAGTTCACTACCAGGAATTAATGGTACGCCACTATTTCCTGCCAATTCTCGTGCGCGATGCTTTAAACCGAATTGCAAGATTTGTTCTGCGGTAGGTCCAATAAAAGCAATACCATTTGCTTCACATTGCTTGGAAAACTCAGCATTTTCACTAAGAAATCCGTATCCAGGATGGATTGCATCAACACCTAATTCTTTCGAGAATTTGAGGATACTGTCTACATCTAGATAAGTTTCTGAAGCCAACACACCGGGCAAGTGAACAGCTTCATCTGCTTCTTGCACATGTCGAGATTGAGTATCGGCATCGGAATAGATGGCAACAGAGCCAATACCCATTTTACGGAGGGTACGAATAATTCGGGTAGCGATGGCGCCGCGGTTGGCGATTAAAACTTTATTAAATACTTTACTATTAGATATCTTATCGGCTTGTGTACTCATAGCAACGAGGTAACGATGAGTGCGGGTCGTCCCGCGTTGTTATTCAGCGATAAGGTCGTCCTTATGCTGTTAATCTCTATGGGCTGCTGACCTGCCCGTAATCCCATGTAAGCACTTGCTTTGGCATGGGACTAACAATGATTAGCATAGTTCTAGATCTAAAAACTATGCCGCTTCTGCTTTGCGGGCGGTATTATCTACGTTTGTTTGAATCGATTCATATAACCGTTCTTCGCAACGACCAATGGGTAAATCGTAGGTGACACCCGCCCCAAAGCGCTCAGGAGCATGAAGGTCGTGGCGTAATTTGTCAAACACCCACAATCGCGTGCCTAAATAGAACCCCTCTTTTAAGTCGTGAGTTACCATAAAAATGGTGGTGCCTGTTTCGCGCCACAAATTCAGCACGAGTTCATGCATATCTGCACGGATACCTGGATCGAGTGCACCGAAAGGCTCGTCCAATAATAATATTTCCGGTTCTTTTATGAGAGATTGCGCAATGGCTAAACGTTGCTGCATACCGCCAGACAGCTCGTGGGGGTACTTGTTTTCCGCATGACTTAAACCCACCGCATTAATTAAAACGCGGGCTTTTTCGATCGCCTGTTTCTTGCTAGCGCCAAATAACTTGCCGAACAAACGATTCTTGGTAAATTCCACACCGAGAATGACATTATTAAGCACTGTTAAATGGGGAAAGACGGAATACTTCTGAAATACTATTCCGCGATGCTGATCAGGTTCTGGTGCTAACGGTTTTCCATCGTGGACAATCTCGCCTTTGGATGGTTGTTCCTGACCTAGCAACATTCTTAAAAAAGTACTTTTACCGCAGCCTGATGCTCCCACAATAGTGACAAACTCTCCCTTTTCAACGCTTAAATTAACGTTCTCCAGGACTACTTGATCGCCATAGGTTTTCCATAGGTTGTTGACTTCGATATAACTCATATTGTTAACCTGCTGTCTTTACATCGTGGATCTAAATACTATTTCTTTTGATACCTATTTTTGCGATATCTACTTTTTGTGATACCAGGGAAACAACCACTGCGATAGTTGCTTAAGCGATAAATCAAACATGAAAGCTAAAATCGTAATCCAGGCTACATAAGGCAAAATTACATCCATGGCCAAATAGCGTCTTACCAAAAAGATTCGGTAACCTAGGCCTTCGGTGGAAGCGATTGCTTCAGCGGCTATAAGGAATAACCAAGCAGCACCTAAAGACAGCCGCACAGCTTCAATTAATCGCGGTAATACTTGTGGTAATACAACTCGACAAATAATTTGCCAAGTATTGGCCTGCAGGGTTTGTGCTTTGATTAATTGTTCCGGCGGTAGTTCTAACACCCGCTGTTGCATATCTCGCATAATAAAGGGGGCAGTACCGAAGATAATCAACATTACCTTCGACAACTCGCCCAAACCAAACACGATAAACAATACGGGTAGAATCGCCATTGGAGGTATCAGCGAAAGTATCGCCACAAAGCTGGACAAGTTCGCTCTAATCAATGGCACCAGGCCATTACCGATACCCACCACAAGCCCAAGTAATGCGCTAAGTGATATGCCAATGGCTATTCGCTGCATGCTTGCTAGGGTGTCATCCCAAAATAGAATAGTCCCTGTGCGCTTGCTTTCTTGAAACGCCATACGATCAATGGCATCGCCAATTGCTGTTAACCCTGGCAATAACTTGTCATTTGGGTTTTCCTGCAATCGGATATCCGAGGCAACTACATAAGCAATTAACGCCAACACGAAAGGTATCAGGGTCAAACCTATACGGAGCGCCGGTTGCGGATGCACATTGATCAAACGTTTCATAATACCGCCCTTCTATTGGTCTAAGAAAAAGTCGCCCTACTTAACTCGATATTTTCTTAACACTTTAAGGATCTGCCTTATAGTTTTCCTTCGGCAGCCATTTTCATGTAATCAGAGTTAAAGCGGAGTTTGAGATTGCTTGTGGAACCGAAGGTTTTACCACCAGGAAAACTCATGCCAATGAAAGTTTCATCGGATGCGCCGTCACCTAACAAGCCGTGAGTAAAAGAGAACTTACTCACATTCTTCATGGTGTCGATTAATTTAGGACTCTCAGTGAAAGCAACAGCGTCTGCAGCTTTGTAGAACATTTGCGTAGAAGCTAGCTGTGCGTCATAGCCTTTTAGATCAGTACCTGATGCTTTAGCCATGAAAGTACGAGCTTCTGTGGCTTTTTTATCACTAGCAGACATAGTACTCATGATTTCATACCAAGCACCTGTTAACGCTTTACCTAATTTAGGATTCGCTTCCAGAGTCTTTGTATTAACAACCATTAAGTCGATGATTTCCCCTGGAATGTTAGAAGAGTCAAAAACCTTGCTTGTTTTTGGCATAGCAGTGATTTCAGACAACAATGGATTCCAAGTGGTTACCGCAGTTACGTCAGGTGTTTGAAAAGCTGCAACAATATCAGCATCAGAAGTGTTAACGACTTTAATGTCTTTCTCGGACATTCCCACAGACTCTAAGCCACGAGCCAATAAATAATGTGAAACAGACAGCTCAACCAGATTAACTTGTTGACCTTTGATATCTTTTAATGATTTTCCAGCGCCTTTGAGAACGACACCGTCGTTACCGTTAGAGAAGTCACCCACGATCAAGGCAGTTGAATCGACACCACCGGCTGCAGGAATTGTTAAGGCGTCCATGTTAGTCATTACACAGCCATCGAAAGCGCCTGCGGTGTATTGGTTAATGGATTCGATATAGTCGTTCACCTGAACAACTTCGATTTCGATACCATATTTGTCAGCCCATTTTTTTACGATTCCAGATTGGTCGCCATAATCCCAGGGCATCCAACCAACATAAATGGTCCAAGCAACTTTGAATTTAGTTTTCTCGCTAGCAACAGCGTGTTGAAATGAAACCAGTGATAAAACGAGTGCAGTTAAAACAGTGAAAAACTTAAAACGAGTAAGAAAGGTCTTCATAGATATTCTCCAGAGCGTTTGGCTCACTTGAGTGATATTTTTTGCACAGGGAGACCAGCAAGATCTCCCGGGCTTTTATCCCTCCGTGTAACCCCTCGTGCCACAACGGCCACTTGCTCTAAGAGGTCGATAACTCTCGGACCTGGCGCATTTCCATGCCGGAACCCTAGATATCTATTTAGGTTGCCCAGATCTGAACCTGGCCGCCCCTGTTACCTAGAACAAAGCAACAGCTATGCCAAGGCCTGTAAAATTGCCGCAAGCCCAGGGATTTAACGGTGTGGTGGGACATACTATAAACCTGATCGAGCTATACACAAGCACCAACACAGTGCACTGACACAATTTGAAGCAACGCCTTGCACCAATTTATGACTATCTATCCACTTAACACCGGATATTCCTTATAATCCCAATAGCGCCGCACTCACCGACAAACCAACGACTATATGGGTGGCACCTTGCGGTATTCGTTAGGGGGAATTACATCAATGATTAAGAAAATACTTTTGGCAACTTGCGCCCTAATCCTTGTGATTGCAGGAGCAGGTTATTTGGCCATCGATTTTAACAAGCAAGCCATGTATCAACTTGCTACCGACTTGGGTGCTAAAGAAGCTGGCTTAGTTGCCAAAGAGCTGAAAGTTAAAGGCCACAATGTTCACTATTTAGAAAATGGACTCAAAGATACAAAGCCCACGCTATTAATGGTTCACGGATTTGGGGCCTTTAAAGAGAACTGGATACGCATGGCCATTGAGTTAAAAGACGATTTTCACATGGTATCGATCGACCTACCCGGCCATGGTGATAGTGATTATTTTGCTGATAGCGATTACGACATTGATCAGCAGGTGGCGGCCATTCATGAATTTGCACAACAGGTCATTGGTAGACCTTTTTATATGACTGGCAACTCAATGGGTGGCGCGATCACCGCACTTTATTCCGCAACCTATCCCAAGGATATTCTGGCGAGCGTGCTACTTGATCCAGGCCATATCACTGATGTTGAAAGTGAATTTCATATGCATCTGCGTAATGGCGTTAATCCTTTGATTGTTGAAAATAGTGATCAGTTTCGAACCATGGTGGCGTTTGCTATGTCGCAACCACCTCCCATGCCATGGTTTATCGCCGATGTTTCTACTCAGAAAATGGCAGAAAGAAAGCACAAGAACGATAAAATCTGGATCGATATCACTCAGAACCAACGTTACGACTTTAAAAAAATGCTCGGCAATATAACTAGCCCAACCACCATCGCTTGGGGTAAAGAAGACAGGGTTTTACATTATAAAAATGCCTATATTTTTCAGCATTTAATAAAAAACTCAACCGTAGAGATTATGGATAACGTGGGCCACGCCCCAATGATCGAAGTGCCAAAATTAGCCGCTAATTTAATGCGGCAAATGTTGGCTAAGTAATTTTAAATTGATTGGGATGCATAGAGACGCAAATTTATAGCGTCTCTAGCAACTCCACAGCCTCTTGCTGATCAAACGCATCCAGAGGATCTAGTACAGGCGCTGCAAGCGCTTGTTTCAAAAGCCGTTCTACCATGCCTTTATTTTTCTTTTCCAATAACAAAGTATTCTTCGCGTATTCTACAAAAATCACCGGTGGTGGGTTTGGCAACTTAGTTGCTTCCTCATAGGTTTTAAAAACTTTCTTTTTAGTCGCGCCAAAACTCATCCGCGCTGCCAATTCACCGATGGCATCGATAGCTTGCGCATGTAAGGCCCCCAACGCTAACAAAGAAGGAACATGCTTTGGACTGATAGAAAGACAAGTATCTAAGCTCTTCTTAAAATTCAAGGCGGCACCAGTAGTAATTGCTTTCGCAATAGACACTGTTTCTGAATAACGGCCAATATTGATGGCATAGGCATATTCAATATTCACCACCCCAGGAAACAGGGCGATTGCTTTTTTAGCTTCTTCGGTAGCTGCTAACAATAAATCCGCTCGCTCTTTTTCCGGTGCCAAGTAGCTAGCGTAGGTATTCAACGCCATCAGCGCTAAGTAGGTAGCCGCTGGACCACAGTGCACGGCTTTCTCATAAGCACCCTGAAAATCACCATTGTGAAAATCCACCCACCCTGACATTAAGTGCTCACTCAATGCTTCAGTATCATCACCGAAACTAGGCGAAGTCACGCTGAGATCACTCCCGTTCAGCAGTGCGTCTAAGGTGTTAGCGCAGGGCAAAGGCTCTTGATCAATACTGTGCACCTGGGGCCAAGCATCTAGAATTGATTGCGCATCGTATTCAAAGGGACTTTCGACTTTGTCGACTTGAAAATTCAAACTGTTCAACGGATCACTCCTTGATTAATATACGCACAGTATACCCAGCCTGATAGTTTAGTTAACAGGACCAAATGGTTCGAAAGCACCTAAAACTGTTAAGATACGCGGCTACTTAACGCAGGCTCATTAGATCGTACCAACACAACCCGGACCCAACATGGATTACAAATCTTTCGAGAAACAACAAAAAGGCGATAGCGTCACCAGCGAAGAGGCCATTGCATCACTTAAATACAACCAAGACGGCCTGATTCCAGTCATTGCCCAGCA
>JAKSAW010000627.1 GCA_022361455.1 Pseudomonadales bacterium
TACCTGACCGGCATTAGTATGCTTAGCAAATATAATACGCTCTACCGCTTTTTCGAGGGGAAAACTGGGATCAATAATTACCGGATTCTTACCACCCAACTCCAATATGACTGGCGTCAAATTGTTAGCCGCTGATTTCATCACTGATTTACCCGTGTTTGAAGATCCGGTGAAAAGCAACAAATCAAAAGGCAATAGCGAAAACCGCTCTCCAACCCTGCCCGTTTCCTCAATAAAGCTCAAGGTATCACTCGGCAAGTATTGGCTAGATACTTGAACAAGAAATTTAGCTAGATTACTCGATCTATCTGACATCTTAACCATCACGCGATTCCCAGCTGCTAACGCCGTTGCAATCGGAATAAAGGAAAGATAAACAGGAAAATTCCAAGGTACGATGATGCCTACTACGCCTAATGCTTGAGGAACTACTTCGCTTTTCCCGCCAACAAACGCTATTCCCACCTTGCGCTTTCGGGGTTTCATCCAGTTTTTAAGATTATGGATCATATGATTAATAGACAGGATAACGGTCGCGATTTCTGCAAAAAAGGTTTCAACATCACTACGATTTCCATAGTCAGCGTTTATAGCTAATTTAATGTCTCTGCGATGTTTTATCAGCATCTTACGCAATAACTTCAATTGTCTTATTCTATCTCGGTAATCAACTTCAGGATGACTAAGATAGGCTAAACGCTGCTGTTGAAACCGAAATGTCAATTCATCGATTTGACACTCGCTATCATCACTAACCAATTTTTCTGATATTCCCATATGCAACTAGACCCTTTTTAAGAGGTTTTCTCAATCAAGCCAAGCTGTAATCATTGGGATTAGTATCAAATTTCAGATCTATTCCCATATTGTCACATGCGTAGCGAAGACATAAATCGTGCACCCGCTTACGGCCACCTGGTAGCTTTTCCATCGTTTTTAATCCGATAAACTTAGCGACTATAGGAACCGCCAATGCACCTGCGGCAAGATAGTTAATCGGTGAAGTATGGACACCGAGTTTATTTGCTTGGAATTCGCCCATGATTTTTGTAATCGCTAGCTCGCCAAGCTTCCTATCAGCGCGATCCCAAATACGCTCGAGAAAATTGGGGTTTTCAATCATTTTTGCTGATAACGCCGTTTCAGTTAATTCAGAAGCCCAACTTTCATATCTAAATTTTAATGTGGACCCGATCATGGTCATAACATTCTTCAAATCTTCAATCGATTCGCTAGGTATTCTTGTATCTACTCCAGAAAGATACATTAGATAACGTAAAGCGCTAATATTCATCGGTTGCGAATTCATTTTTTCCATCGCTTCGAGGCCGCCGGAAACCAGCCCCCAAGCCGCGTACATATCAACTTGCGGCAGAGGTATTCCATAGGTTGATACGTCCCAAGCCTTTGGATTCATCAGCAAATTAACTCGCACAAGGCTATGCATTACCCGAACTTTAACCAGCAATTTGAGTGCAACTCCGTTACGTTTTAGCCCCCCAGGAATCGCCAGATAGTTAATAACGCTTAATGTTTCCTTTATTCTATTAGGTGCAGTTTCTGGCTTGTGCAGGGCACCGGTTTTATACATGGGTAGCCCTTGGTAGGAATTACCGAAGGTCAACACAAAACCGGCACGCCATGCGGTTTGACCTAACGCATAAATGAAAGGCCCAATGATTTCTGAAGTTTTCTCGATCGAATCCCAGTCAACCCACTCTGGAACGTGATCAACTTCCTTCATTAGTGCCACTAATTCCGGCGGAGGGTTATCTACTGCATCGATACCTTTTTCCAACGCAGTGTCTAACATTTCCATCGCCACATGATGTTTTAAATCACGAAATCTAATTGTGAATGCGTCAGCGACTGGATCTCCAGCCATAGTCCATTGTCGAAATATTTCTTGAACTTCTTCATCCCTAACCATTTCCTTTTGGTTTTCACTAAGCTTTGACCAAAGGGAGCTGCTCTTTCCTGGTTGGCACCTATAGCGATCCGGCATTATTTCCAGATCAATATTGCTATAAACATTGGGACATATATCTTGATGTTCTAGGACAATTTTTTCAGGCTTAAGGGGTATGTTTAACATGCTAAGAATCCTGCTTTGTCTATTCAGTTAACTAATTAAAACAAATCAGAACTCATCTTACCCATTGACAGTCACTGCAGGTGACAACGACGTCGTTGAACTATCGTTTTGTAGAAGGTGTTTCGCCACTCGATTTGCAGACCGTACTCCACCTTCTTGAGATGTGGGATAAGTACTCAGTGCAGCACAAGCAAAGTGCAGGTTGTCTTTACCACTCATCGCTAACATTTGTGAAAATCGCTTTCGGTTTTCAATGGTCATGTGAGGTACTGCCAAAACATGTTGCGAGTATATTTTCTGCGGATCGATAGAATAGTTATCGCTAGTAAAAGCAGTATCTAAATAAATGTCGTAATCACCAAGCGGAATATCAGAATGATCTGGAAGCGTTTGTGCAGTATAAAAATGAGTTCGTCGATCGATGGTCGTTTGCGATGTGTTCTCGTGGTAGTCCAATCTAAAATCTACTAATCCGATGGCTGTGCCAACGTCACCCAAGATACTAGCATCGCTATGGTTGGTTACTAGTGTTTTCGTCTTGGCTTTAGCCAATTTTTCAAAAAGGTCCCTTTCATTGTCGCTTCTATACTTTAAAAAAGAGGCTATCTGAAACGGCTGTGTAGCGATGATTACCTCATCAAACACGTATTCTTTGTTGTTTGCCGTCTTAACAGACACAGTCCAATCTAAATTCCGTACAACCGAAAGAACTTCAGATTCGTTAACATATCCAGCGTTAGTAGCTTGCTTAAGTCTACGGATATAGGAACTCACGCCACCTTTGGGTATCGTTACGTCCGCGAACAACTTGAATAAGTAAGCCACAGGCTGAATAGTTCCACGGTTGTTTTGGAAGTCATAAATAAAATTCAGTAGATGGGAAATAGTGGTGTTCTTAACCTGAACAGACGTAATCAGGCTCAGTATGCTGAGTACCGTTGTAATCAGCGTTTTGTATTGAGGGTAAAGTGTATAGGCATCTAAAACCAGAACGCCCTCTAATCTTCCTGCTTCATGGTCAGTATAAAGTTTATTAACAAAAGCAAATAATTGGAGAGAGTTTACCAAACCTAACGGTTTATCCTTAAGATAGCCCGGGAGAAGCTTTCTAATCCTTTGGGGGTTTACATCAATGTAGTAGACCGATCGGCTACGGTCGTGAGCATGCAAGCCCGTTAGCTCGTAAGGAATGAAGTCATTGAAGCCGATTTCTCTCATCAACTCAAAAAATTCAACGTAGGTTGTTTCTGCAACAACAGAAACAGCGGATTCAACGGTCACCTGATCGCTTGTAACGGATCTTGCTTGCCCACCGAATTCAGGTTCTTTTTCGAAGAGAGTAACTTCAAAGTCGTTTTGCAGTCTATATGCGCAAGTCAGCCCGGTGATTCCACCACCAACAATTCCTAACTTCTTCATGGGCACCTTCTATTGCCAGTCAGATATAAGGCGTAAAATAGAGGCTAGGATCAATGCTACCCAGCCCCCATTCTATTGATTCGAGAAAACAGCTAGAACTGTTAGCTCACCCGATCATTTAACTTCATAAACTGGCTTCCTTTTCTCAGCGAACGCAGCGGCACCTTCAAGAAGGTCACCCACTAACACCAGGTCAGCTAAGCCATCACGCTCCACTTTAAGGGCTTCTTCAAAGGTTTGGTGCAGTCCATCATCAATAGCCTTTTTAACGCCTCGAACAGCGGCTGGACTGCGCTTTGCGATCATCCCAGCCAGTTTCATAGTTGACTCAAACAACTCCTCAGGGGATACAACTTCATCGACCAACCCAATCTCTAAGGCCTCTTGCGCAGACAGAGTTTTGCCAGAAAACATCATCAGCTTCGCTTTCCCCGGGCCGATTAATGCAGGAACCCGCTTAGTACCGCCGGCACCCGGATAGACACCCCATCCTACTTCAGGCAATCCAAAAGTCGCTGTGTTAGAGGCAACACGAATGTCACAGGCCGCTATGAGTTCAGTTCCACCACCCAACGCAACACCGTTTATCATGGCAATCACCGGGCATGGTGTATCAGCCACGAGATTAGTGATCTTCTGACATAGATAACAAAACTCGATACCGTCTTGCTTGGTTTTAACATCGGCTAGCATGCTGATATCAACGCCTGCTTGAAATGAAGGGCCTGTACCAGTTAACACGACAACCTTTAGTCTCTCAGTGTGCAGTTTTTCAAAGGTAGCAATCAAATCGTCAATTAAATTTTGTGAAAATTGATTAACAGGCGGATTGTTCATGGTAACAACTGCAATCTCTTCTTTTATTTCACAAGTAACACTACTCATAAAATGACTCCTTTAGTTTTTATTCGTTAAGTTGTTATTCCGCAGGTTCAAAATAGTCGATATCAAACATATGGCCCTTGCGCTCTTCTTTCCAAACAGGCTTGAACTTCATACCTATCTTAATTTTATCCTCTACTTTTGCTGGGTCAGAGGTATCGATACCGCCTATGTGATGAACAAAATTAACCACCGATTCACCCATTTTGAAGATACCTGTAATTGATGGTGGCGGCGGTAAATGGGGCATGGGTACGTGAACGACTGTATAGGTCAACAAGGTCGCAATCCCATCTAGCTCTACCCAATCTTTACAAGCTTCAAAGCTAATATCGCAAAAGGGTTTAGGTGGATAATGAACGCCAGAGGGCCCTACATTACCAACAATTTTCTTTTGCCTTTGATTTTCCATAAAGGTGGCATAGGTTTCACCCATAACGACGTTGTAGGTAATATCCCACGAATACTCCACCTGTTGTTCTTCGATTTCGCTCATTGTGATTTCTCCAAATTAACTTTTATCGATCACGTTACTAGGACAATGGTTCATAGTGGAGTATGTCTAAAATATTACCGTGACGTTCCTCTGCCCATACAGGCTTTACCAATAGACCAGCTTTTACTTTTTGCAGTAGCGCATTCGGATTACCAACATCGACACCCGCCAAATAATGCATAAAGCATTGGCTCGAATTAGCCACCTTTATTGCTGCAACTACATACGGTGGCTTTAGTTCCGCATGTGCATTTGGAAAGTTCACTCGATCTGGATCTTTATGATAAATAGTAAAGGATTCCACGAACCCGACACCGTCAGACTCTATAATCTCATCTGGTTCTACGAAGGTTTCGCTACAAAACTGCTTTACCGGAAAATATTTCTTTCCATTTATTTTGGTGCCTAAGAACTTTTTATCCTTTAGTGCCTGCATAAACTGGCTGTAAAGCTTTCCTTGAGGTTGCGCATATTCAACATGCATCGTCCACTGAAGATTGGCTTTTGATTGCGACATAACCTTTTCTCCTTAATCTCGTTCGAATAATGTAAGCGTATCGAATTGCCCCATATTACCGCCCCAGGTATGAGCCAGGCCGACACGGGCGTTCTCAACTTGACGATCCCCTTCAACCCGTCCCATCAACTGCAGACAAGTTTCGGCTTGACGAGTAACAGAAGCTGCAACGCCTGAATTCGTACAAAGCGTGCTGCCAGATAAGTTTACCGGTAGCTTACCGCCCAAATCAGTCAGACCGTCATGCAAGATATGGGGAGCCTGCCCTTTACCACACAAACCAAGTGCCTCGTATTGCATTAGCTCAAACCCACCAAAAGGATTGAAAACTTCTGCATAATCGATTTCTTCTAATGGATTTTTAATACCGACTTTTTCATAGATACGATGAGCCAAGATTTCGAGCATATCGAAGCCCTTGAAATCTCGATAACCTGTCACAAAAGAATTAGTAATACTGCTTGCCGCTTTTATCCACACAGGGGTTTCAGACAATTCCCGAGCCTTTTCCTCGGACGCTAATATCAGTGCGCATGCGCCAGAAGAAACAGGACACATTTCCAACAAGCGAATAGGTGATGCCACCATCGGCGAAGCTAGAATTTGCTCCACGGTATAACCTTTACGAATATGGGCATTGGGATTATTCTTCGCGTGCTTGTGGCTCTTTGCGCTCACAGTGGCAAAGTCTTCATCTTGAATATCGTACATTTGCTGATAAAGGTTTAAGTAATACCCACCGATGTGCATTGCTCCGATATTACTCCCGCTCTCCATCAACGGAGGCGAAGCTGTACTCATCACTTGCTGAGCATTCTTGGTAGCGATAAGTGAACCTGAACCATAAACCACCACGATATCGTAAAGGCCAGAAGCGACAGCGCGATAGGCATCTTTAATGGTACTTCCCCCAGATGTGCCTCCGGTATTTACAAAATAAACCGGTGCATTCGTACCTCGAGCCAGGCAATCCATCGAACGATCTGGCCGTTGGGTTCCTTCGAAACCATCAACCGTTGTGTAATAAACCGCATCAATGTCTGAAAGGGTTAACCCATTACCCACGAAATCAATTGCCGATTTAATGGATGCACGTCCAAGCTCTGAACGCTCTCGTGTTTCTTTTTTCGCACTCGTATAGGGTGTGTTACCAACCCCAATTACGCCAACTCGTCTAGCCATGCTATGCTCCCTTTTCCAGAATCATCACGGCATGTGAATCGCCGCCTATCGCACCAATATTCATATCGCAGTCATGCACTAGCCCCTTAGTTGCAGAGCTGAGTTCATTACCGCCTAGTTCTCCATTTAAGATCTGCAATGCTTGAACGATTCTAAATACGCCAGCACTGTTAAGGCCGTTAGTAGCTAGTGAACCACCGGATACGTTAACGGGAATACTCCCCTGAACATCAGTGGCTCCACTACGCAATAAGTCACCAGCTTTTCCCTCTTCGCATAGCCCTAGATTTTCATAGGATTTGAGTTCATACGCCGAAAATGGATTAGATACTTCAACGAAATCTAACTCTTCAGCCGGAATATTAATGCCTGCTTTTTCATAAGCTGATTGTGCCGCCTTGGTCATCGCGACATTGCTAGATAGCTCTTCCCAGCTACCAAAATATGGATTGGTACCGGCACCTACTCCCGTAACCCATACAGGATCATTAGTGAGTTTTTTTGCCGTTTCTTCACTCGCGAATACCAATGCCGCAGCACCATATGAAGGCTTAGCCACCTGCGAATCTGTTAACGGCCAAGCGATGGTTTCCGATGAATTTACAGCTTGGACATCAACCCCATCTTTTCGATGCGCCCAGGGGTTACGTGCTCCATTGCGGTAATTTTTTTCTGCGACTTGCGCAAAATCTTGCAATGAGATGCCAGAATTCTTCAGGTATTCCGTGGCTAACAAACCGTAACTCTGCTCTTGATTAAAACCTAATGGTCCACGGAAAACTGAATCTTGAGTGGTGTTTGAAATCAGATTCAAATTGTTTTGAATGGAATCTGCCGACGCTACAACAACAATGTCAGCGCCACCGGATAGAATTCCTGCTACTGCCGAAATTGCACAGTGAATGCCACCATTCTCGATCCGAATAGTTTCCTTTTTATAGCCACCAGCTGCTGGTGATAACATGGAGTTACTGATGGTAATGCCATCTAGTCCGTCCATTGTTGAAATAATCGCAGTATCAACTTGATCTGCCGATAGGTTTACTTTATTCAATGCTTCCCGTGTCACCTGAAAGGTGGCCTCGTCATTCCACATGCCTATGTCGTCTGCCGAGGTATACGGAAGAACACCGTAACTTACGATTGCAACTTTTTGCACGCTGATCTCCTTGATTTACGAAGGTGTTATTTTTTCTCTAGAATTGAAATAGTCATTGAGGCTTCTTCGATGGTCAGTATCCCTCCACCGTTTTCCGCCATAGCAATATTGATATCGTTTGGTACCTGACGTTTTCCTGCTGCTCCGCGCATTTGGGTCACCAGTTCATTAATTTGAGCCAAACCAGATGCCCCCACTGGATGGCCCCGCGCAATCAATCCACCACTTGTGTTCACAGGTAAGTCACCATCGATTAGCGACTTACCCTGCTCTACAAATTCACCTCCCGTACCTTCGGGTGTGAAGCCCAAGGCCTCCACCTGATGGATTTCACCGTAAGCACTGGCATCATGTACTTCGGCAAGCTGAATATCTTCGGGCCCCAATGCAGCCTTCTCATAAGCGATTTTCGACAACCGCTCAGCAATGTCAGGGCATTCTTCAAAGGTTTGCTTTGCATGCCCAGAGGTATGTGCCATGGCGCGAATGGATATAGGATTCGCACCCGACATTCGCTTTAAAAAGCGATCGGAGACAATCACAGCTGCCGCTGCACCGTCTCCGATCGGGGCACACATAGATCGAGTAATCGGATAGGAAATAAGTCTGTCATTCAGAATCTCTTGTTGTGTTAGTGCTTGTTGCCAATGAGCATTGGGATTTAAGGCACCATTACTACGATTCTTCTCTACAACTCTGGCAAGCTGTTGTTGAGTGGTTCCATACTTAGACATATGCCAGCGAGCCATTACACCATAGGTTTCCATGGCTTTACTTTTGCCCTTGCCATCATCGGCAGGCATTTCAATTTGAAAGCTATCGTTTAGCTGATCATACAACTCAAAGGTTTGCTGTAAGTTGGTGCGATCAAAACCACTGGTAAAAGCCTCCATGGATTTTTGCTTATCAGTGCTCGCCAGTTTTTCGACACCCACGCATAACGCCACATCGAACTCGCCGGACTTAATAGCCATATAGGCCATATACAGCGCAGTTGATGCTGAAGCGCAGGCATTCTCAACGTTGATAATGGGAACGCCTAACAATCCATAAGGCCTGAGTGCACATTGCCCTCGAATGGCATGTTGATCCTCAAAAATTCCCCAGGCGCCATTAGCAAAGAAAACGCTTTGAACATCCGTCTTAGCCAGCCCAGAGTCGCGTAACGCTTCATCGATGGCTAGCGCCGATAACTGATGTATCGACTTATCCAGATGCATGGTGAATCGGGTCATACCAACCC
This sequence comes from Pseudomonadales bacterium, assembly GCA_022361455.1. Classification (GTDB taxonomy): domain Bacteria; phylum Pseudomonadota; class Gammaproteobacteria; order Pseudomonadales; family Ketobacteraceae. The sequence continues at coordinate 8,994 of JAKSAW010000627.1, forward strand.
CGACGATGTTGACACCTGTACTCATTAGGTTTCCTCTTCTCAGGTGTTAATTGACGGCTCTTTCCTGGCCTTGCCAATATTTTTTCCGCAGTTCAGTTTTCAAGACCTTACCCGCAGGGCTACGTGGTAGGTCTCCTACAAAGTCAACGCTCTTAGGCGACTTAACGCTACCCAGTTGAATTTTGCAGTATTTAATCAAAGCAGCCTCACCCAATGATGCACCAGGCTTTAATTGCACTATCGCTTTAACTGACTCTCCCCACTTGTCGTCGGGAACACCGATAACACCGCAATCTTGGACTTGCTCTAATTGACAAACGGTTTGTTCGATTTCATTGGGGAAAACATTAAAGCCACCGCTTATAATCATGTCTTTCTTACGATCGACTATCGTGATGTAACCTTCGTCATCCATCACACCGATATCACCGGTGTGGTGCCATCCAAATTTTCTTATTTCTTCGGTCGCCTCAGGGTTGTTGTAGTAACCTTGAGTCACTAGCCGTCCCTTAACGCAGATTTCACCGGCCTCGCCGCGCGTTAACTGATTGCCTTCGTCATCGAGAATAGCCACTTGATTAAGAACGCAGGGACGCCCAATACTTTTCAAACGTGACTCTATAATTTCGCCAGTCTCATCTAAGTAATCCCAGGGTGCTTTAGCGGTAATCGATGCTGGTGCTTCTGTTTGCCCAAAGGCTTCTGTTAACACCGGGCCAAATATCGAAATCGCTTCCTTTAACTTGGTCAATGAGCAAGGTGCAGCACCGATAAGAAAATGCTGTAAAGATGAATAATCGAAGTCCTGAACTTCTGGCAATGCCAGAATCATGTATAGAACCGTAGGTGGTAAGAACAGGTGCGTTATTTTGTGCTTTTCGATAGCCTCGATGATCCCTAAGGGGTTCACTTGGCTCATGATGTAGTTGGTTCCGCCCCTAGCAAAGTGCATGCACCCTAACGCACCAGAAGAGTGAGTCATTGGCGCTACCACCAAATGACGAGTGTTATCGTGATATTTAAAATGGGACCAGAAATTGGTGAACATAGCTTCTAGGTTTCTATGCAGCACCACAACACCTTTGGGTGCCCCCGTTGTTCCACCGGTAGGAAAAACAGCGAATACGTCTTCTGGGTTTTCTTCACCTATTTCAAAGTCTACTTCCGCACCTTCAAGCCACGACTCGATACCATCATCGATACAAACAATTTCTTGAATACCTTCCACTGAATCTTTGAGTTGCAGCGCATCTGATTCAAAGGCACTGTGGTAAAACAACAAGCTAGCGTCAAAACGATCTAAAATATCCATGTTTGCAGCGTTCGCGTTTCGAGGGTTAATTGGAATCCAAGCGCTTTCACTTCGAAATACTCCCAGCAGCGTCAGAAAAGCAATATTTGAATTAGGTGCTAAAACACCAACTTTGGTGCCTTTTTCATAGCCATGATGTCTAATAGCAGAAGCTAGGTGCTTGCTAAAATGTTGAGCATCTTTATAAGTAACACTTCCTGCATCATCCACAAACGCAAGATTGCCGGGGTATAATTCTGCCCCTTGATCGAAAAAGTCTATAACTCGCATTAAGCATTCCTCAATTTCGCTGGAGTTTTTTTAGTAAATCAAATTCACTTAAACCGGTAAATACGCCAACCAAAAATCTGACTTGTCAACTTTGCAATGTGTCAACAATGAAAATTTCGCTTTAAGACAACTTCGTCTTTTCTATAGAAATTCGATATTGATAGACTAGACTTCGCTAAGTTTGCGAGACCCACAATGAAGAGCACACAACGAATACGCGATAAATCGCAAAGAAAACAGCAAATACAAGATGCAGCTAGCGCACTGATATTAAAGAAAGGTTATAACGCCACAAAAATTGAAGACATCGCGAAACATATTGACCTCACGCCTGGGGCTTTGTATCGACATTTTAAAAATAAGGACGAGTTATTTTCCTCCTTACTCATTGAAGCTTTAGATATTCTTTACCAAAGAGTTGCACATATACAAAAGCTAGTGGATACCGACGCCACTAGTAAGATTCTGGCCTACAAAAATGCGCTCTATGAGACCTATAGTGAATATCCGCTTATGGTTCGCTGTATCGTTCATGTTCAATTGGAGGGAGGCATATCCAATATATCCAAAGAGGCCGCAGACAAGATCACCAATAGAAATCGTGAAATCGTCGCCGTACTATTAAACATATTTGAAGAAGGCATTGAACAAGGATTATTTCGATCGGAAAACCCTGTTGTGTATTCTGATATATGCTGGGGTTTGTTTAATGGCGTTATTCTTTGGGAAGAAGCCAAAGCCCATGTAAATCCGAAGAACAACTTCCTAAAAAGCACCCTCGACAAAAGCTTTTTAGCATTTTTAAACGGCATCAGCACCCAGTCTTTACACTCTATCTAACTGTCAAGTTGTGATCCCACTATCGATTCCATTAGCCTGTTTTCATTAAACCTATCAACAAGAATATAGGAAGCGCCATCATGGAATCGTTGCAAACGCCTCTAGAACTTTTCTATCGCTGTGAAAAAGAGCGAGCCAATTCAGTTTGGTTACATCAACCCAATCAAGGCCAATGGGATACCTATACTTGGGAGTTAGCAGGTAACTACGTACGCCGATTGGCGGCAGCCCTAACAGAAATGAACTTACCGAAGGGCAGCAAGATTGCCATACTATCGAAGAATTCGGTTTACTGGTATTTCAGTGATTTAGCCATCATGATGAGCGGGCATGTTAGCATCCCTGCATTTACTACCATGGACGCCAAGGGCACGCGATTTATCCTAGAAAATAGCGAGACCCAGGTAATGTTCGTTGGTCCGTCGGATAATTGGGATGCAGTAGCGGGTTCCATACCTGAGCATATACAAATAATCAGTTTACCCGGTATATCTATCGACGGTTGTTACGCAACCATGGAATCCCTTATTGAACAGCACTCACCTTATACCGAAGACGCTAAGCCCAATCCCAATGATCTATGCACTATCATTTATACGTCTGGCACAACGGGCCAGCCTAAGGGTGTGATGCACTCTCATTCCTCTCTGGCGGCAGCGGGCAAGACAATGGTGAGCACTTATAATACATCGGCGGATGACCGTTTTCTCTCATTCTTGCCGCTGTCACATATCTTTGAGCGTGCCGTGTTCATGCAGTCTCTGGCGAGCGGAGGCCAAGTTTACTTTAACGAATCTATCGATAGCTTTCCTGGCGATTTGGTCCATTGTCGGCCGACTCGGTTTTTTGCCCCTCCGCGCATATGGCAGAAGTTTCAACAAGCTATTCTTGCAAAGCTTGGCGAAGAAAAATTATCAGCAATGCTCGCTAATGAAACCACGGCTAAACAACTCGCAGCAATGGTTCAGCAGACACTAGGACTGGACCAAGCAGAAATCCGTATTACCGGTGGAGGACAAACGCCGCTTGAGTTATACGACTGGTATCGACAGCTAGGCATGCCGCTCTTCGACGTTTATGGCATGACTGAAGCCGCACCAGCAGCCACTAATCTACCACAAGCAAACAAAGAAGGTACTGTGGGTAGAGCTGTCGCTGGCGCACATATCAAAATCGCAGAGAACGGTGAAATTCTAACTCGAACGCCATGCATGATGATGGGATATTACAAAAATCCGAAAAAGACTCAGGAAGATCTTGCTGGTGGATGGATGCACACTGGAGATATCGGCAAGCTAGATGCCGATGGCTATCTTAAGGTCACCGGGCGAATTAAAGAAATTTTCAAAACGGCAAAAGGAAAATATGTCGCACCAACTAAAATTGAAAACCTGATGTTCGGAATTCCCTTTGTGGAACACTTATGCTTAACAGGTTCAGGACTACCGGCACCCGTACTGATCGTTAATTTAAGTGCGATTGTTTCACCACCATCAACATCAAAGCTAAAAGCGATTCTACAGGCAAAGCTATCTAGCGCAAACGAACAACTGGAAAAGCATGAACGAGTTTCTCACATACTGGTTACCGATGAACCATGGACTATCAATAATTCACTACTTACCCATACTACTAAAGTAAAACGTCAACAAGTGGAAGCAAAGTACACCGATAAAGTTATGGCGTTATGTGATCAGTTTCCATTTGAAACTGTAGTCATGGAATCCACTATAGAAAACACATCAGAGCTGACCAGCTAAAAACCGTAGGTAATAGGAAGTGATTTTAAGCCACCAACAAAATTAGCTCGAATTCCTTTCGGGCTTCCATTCATTGAAACAGTCTTTAACCTGCTCAATAATTCTTTGAAAAACAGCTGAACCTCTCTAGTCGCCAAATGCTGACCCAAGCACATGTGAGCGCCGTAACCAAACGCAAGATTCATTTTTGGGTCTCTCATAATCTGAAATGAATTAGCATCATTAATAACCGCTTCATCTCGATTGGCTGCTGGAAACCATAATACGATGTTGTCTCCAGCTTTGATTTTGTTACCTCTGAGCACAAAGTCTTTAGTTGCAGTTCTCACCATATGCCGAACTGGTGACACCCAGCGAATGATCTCTTTTGCCCCGCGCTGATCAAGATCAGACTCCCTACTCCAAATCTGCATTTGTTCGGGATTTTCAATCAAAGCTCGTAATCCGCCACTGATTGCTGAAGCAGTCGTATCATGGCCTGCAGTCGCTACTACAATGAAGTAATTGAGTTGATCAATTAAAGGCATGGGCTCACCATCCACTTCCGCATTAGCAATAACAGAGGACAAATCGTCAGTGGGATTCTTTTTGCGATCTTCAATCACTTCACCAAAGTAAGCGTAAAGATCCATAACGACAGCAAGATTATCGTTAAGGCTTTTCCCTCGTCTTAATTCAGCATCAGAATTACCGAATATTTCCTGAGTTATTTTCAGCAGGTACCGCTCATCTTCCTGAGGCAAACCTAATATGGTCGAAATGATTCGAAGTGGGTAGTGCAAGGCAATTTCACTAACAAAATCACATTCGCCGCCCAGTTGTTCTAACTTATCAACATATTCTTTGGCTACTTGCTCAATTGATCCCGAAATCTTGTCCATATTTCGAGGCAAGAACCAATCTCTGGTGACACGACGCATCTTCAAATGCTTAGGTCGATCCATATGAATAAGGTTCTCACCACCATTTCGGGTACCCAACTTGGCTTCGAACATATCCTCGACCTTTTTACGAACTAATACGGTTCTTGGCCCACTTAAAAATTCATCATTTCGATGACCAATGTCTTTAATATCCTCATATTTCGACAGCGACCAAAAAGGCAAGTAATCAGGATGTTCCACATAAGTCACAGGGTCATTCAACCTTAGGAAATCAAACAACTCGTACATAGAGTTGTCATCAGCCATAAACTTCGGATTTAGCAAATCTTGTTTATTCATGACAGGCGCCTGGAACTTCAGCTTTTTAGTTTCAGCATGGTGTTAAAGCTCTTGGTCACCCATTCTGGATAAGGCGGTTTCAACAGTGCCATTGGGTTGTACCGTGGCTGATAAAAAACGGGTCGCATTTTCGAGAAAGAGGTAAATCCCTGATAACCATGATAGTGCCCGATACCACTATGTCCCACTCCACCAAATTCCATATCATCTTGAAAAGCGTGGAGCATAGTATCGTTAACGGTGACCCCTCCGGACATAATGCTATCAATGTATTCAGCCACTAGTTTTTTATCGTTTGAAAACACATAGAATCCCAACGGTCGCTGGCCAGCATTAACATGATTGATCACATCCTCCTTAGCGTCATAAGTGTGAACCATTAGAATCGGACCAAAGGTTTCACGCTGCCAAATCAACATGTCGGGCGTTGCATCCATCACCAGATGGATCGGAAATTTTCGTTCTGGATGATTGATACTCTGACCAGTGATATTAATCACGGTCGCTCCCTTACTGCGTGCATCGTCTAGCGTCATTTCTAAACGTTTAAGAGCGTTTTCATTAATGATACTGGTGTAATGATGGCTGTTGATATCAGGCACCATATCCGTGACAGCAGTTTTCATAAGATCGATAAATGCTTGGCGCTGAGAGCGATGGACAAATACATAGTCCACATTCAAGCAAACCTGGCCTGCATTAAACTGCTTAGCAAAGGTAATTCGCTGCACCGCTTTTGCCAGTGGATAATTAGGATCTATAACGGCGGGAGACTTACCTCCTAATTCAAGAATTACTGGCGTTAAGTTTTGCGCAGCGGCAGCCATGACTGATTTACCCGTTTCAACGGAACCGGTAAAAAACAACAAATCAAACGGTAGTTTGGAGAACTGAACCCCTACAGAACCGGTTTCCTCAAGAACCAAAAACTTGTTGTTAGGAAAATACTTTGGCGCAATAGCTTTCAACAGCTTAGCGGTGTGTCGGGAATTCTCTGACATCTTAATCATCACTCGATTCCCCGCAGCCAACGCCGTGGCTGCGGGGATAATCGATAGATTAATTGGCCCATTCCAAGGCACTATAATGCCGACCACTCCAAGTGGCTGGGGAATAACTTTGTTCTTGGCGCCTGGAAACAGCGTTAGATCAACTTTGCGCTTTTTTGGCTTCATCCAGCCTTTAAGATGCTTAATAAGGTAATCGATTGAACCGACGACACCAATAAATTCACCAAAGGTAGTCTCATGCCAGCAACGATTTCCGTAATCCTTACAGATCGATTCGGTAAGAGCCTCACGATTATCGAGAAGCATACGCTTGAGTGAAACCAAATCCTTGAAGCGCGTTGAATAACCTGGCACAGGAACCTGAAAACACGCTTGCTTCATGTTACTAAATTCAGCACTGAGCGATTTTTCTATTTCAGCCTCATCGTGACTAAATCCGGTCATGTTAATAGCACTCGTCATTACTCTCTCCCCTTGCGCGCGCGGCGTAATAGAAATCAATGGTGCATTCACTCATCAATCGTTCATCAAAGCACGGTACTCAATAAATTCAAACTGGACAGATTTCCTTGGTGACAAGTCTAATTCTAGGTTTACACCGTTTTTTTCTGTCTAGTGGTCACCGGGAATAAAAGTGAGAGTATTGATTGATGAATAATAAGAAGGAAAAAAATGATGCCGAATACGAGAGAAGTCTATGTTATAACCGGAGCCGCTAGCGGTATGGGTAAACTAGCTGCCGAAACCGCCGCTAAAAATGGCAAACTAGTTGCCGCTATCGATCTGAACGAAACCGCGTTGCATGCGCTTGAATCGCAATTCGATTCAGTCCATACCTTCAAAATCGATATCACAGAATATAAGTCCGTAGAAAAAACCATTAACCAAATCGTAAGTTCATTAGGCCCGATTGCCAGAGTAACTAACTGCGCGGGGATCATGCCGCTCGGCACACTTAGCTCGCAGGATCCTGAGCTAATTGAAAAGATAATGAGCGTAAACTATCTAGGAACGGTCAATATCAATAAGGCCGTACTAGGTCATCTACAGCAACAGGGATCGGGGCAAATCGTTAATTTTGCTTCAATTGCTGGCTGGTCTCCAACCCTTGCGTTCGGCGCCTATAACGCCGCAAAATTCGCGGTGGTTGCCTTCACAGAGGTGCTCTACCAGGAAAACCAACACCACGGCTTGCAAATATGTTGTGTGTGCCCTCCTCCAGTAAATACCCCTCTTTTTAGAAATGCGATCAATCGCCCTAAAGTACTTGATATAGCTCCAGCGGTAGAACCTGAATTTATTCTTAGCGCCGTTGAAAAAAGCCTATCCAAGGGAGAATGGCTATGTCTGCCAGGGTGGATAACTAAGGCAGCCTATGTCGCTCGTAGATTAGCACCAGGTTTAGTGTGGCGCCTCACACACCTTCTTGAGGGAAAAACCCTTGATCACCTTTCTCAACGACCAAGGGTCGTTAGTCAAGTATCGAAAACACTTAAGAAAGCCAGCTAGTTCAGAATCACAGCCCTCTAGGTTCAGAAGTAAGGAATAAACTTTATGCCAAGCATCAGCGAAGCCCTATCGAATCATAATTTGCCAACGATACGCAGATACCAGCGTTCCGTTAAAAAGCCAGATTTGCGTCATATTCCAGGGAATACAGGCTTTCCCATTCTTGGTAACGCCCACAATCTGTTATTTGACTTTGAACGTTATATCGAAAAAAACTATCAGAAACACGGTAACGTCTTTAAATTCAAGAGTATCGCAACACTCGGAACAGAAGGCGTTTGGCTACTGGGTCCAGAAGCTAACCGACTAGTACTACAAAATGAAGGAAGAAAGTTTAGTAATTTTTTAGGCTGGGATATCGCCTTTAAGGGATTATTCGATAACGCACTATTGGAACAGGATTTTAATCATCATAAAGCCAACCGCAAGATACTACAGACCGCATTTAAAAAAGAGGCTATCCAGTCTCACATAGAGATTATGAGCCCTGTTTTGAAACAAGGTATAAATAAATGGCCCACGAACAAGACCTATAAATCCTTTACCCCGCTAAAGGAGCTATTACTTGAAACCGGAAGCAAAGTTTTTTTCGGATTGGAATCAAAGAAAGAGAGCGCTAAATTAAACAAGGCATTTATCAGCATCATTTATGGCATCGCCGATCCCTTTAAGGAAAAAGGCCCGTTCTTCTTCCCCTACGCAAAGGGAGTGCAAGGCAGAAAGATCATATCTGACTACATTTTTGCAAATATTCATAAACGCCGGGAAAAGCCCGGTAATGATATTTTCTCGCAACTTTGCCAAATGACGGATGAGCATGGCACAAGCCTCTCTGATAGTGATATCCGCGACCAGATGCTCTTTGTGCTGTTCGCTGCACACGATACTACTACCAGCACCCTATGCTCCTTGTTACATGCGATTGCCAATAATCAAAGTTGGCAAAGTACTTTAAGAGAGGAAATGAACCAATTTAACGGCGAGCTACCCAACTATGACGATCTAGCCGCAATGGAAAAAACCAGTTGGACTATTAAAGAAGCCTTGCGAATGTATCCTCCTTTGGGCGTTATGCCACGCTACACCATTGAGGAAGTTGAATTCGGAGGTTACACAATACCGGCCAACTCGCAAGTCATGATCTCTGCACTGTTTAGCCACTACAGCAAAGACTATTGGAGCCACCCAAACTACTTTGACCCACTGAGATTCTCACCGCAACGAGCTGAGGACAAGAAGGATTTCTTTCAGTATATTCCTTTCGGTGGCGGAGCTCACAAATGCTTAGGGCTACATTTTGCTGAAGTTCAAGGTAAAATATTTCTATTCCACTTACTGAAAAACTATCGAGTAGAATCGCTTTCAAAGGATGGACAATATCGCTTTAGATGGGTTCCCTTAACTTTTCCATCAGACGGCCTGCCATTAAAATTCAAACGTTTATAGACAATGAACGAACCCTGGAACCGCCAGCGCATAGGATATTCTTTATTCATAGTGCTGGCGTTTTGATCCAGATTATCGCAAAACTTTATCATCCTCCAGCGACCTTAGAAATCCTTCCAAAAACTCTATGATCATTTTATGAAGCTTTTCTGAGTCTAACGCATTATCAGGCTGTGCCCAGCACTTTAACAAGTGATAACCCGAGCCGGTGAACTGGGAAATAATAATATCTAAGTAATCATGGTCGATCGATTTCAGGTTTCTTTCCCGTAGGATTCTACCCACTACTCTTCGAACAAAGCCCTGTATATGAGTAAACACTACCTTTTGGTTCGAAGAAAATATTATCTCATTAATCAGGTCTTTACTTGAAACCATAAGTTCAATGATATCTGCTGCTACTGGGCTTAGATTTTCATGTATGTTCGCAACATTGGAGTCCACGATTTGGTAGGCCAAATCCAAAGTATTATCAATAATATCGAGGAGAATATCATCCTTGGAGATATAGTATCGATAGAAATTCTGCCGACTCATACCTAGCTCTTCTACCAGCTTTTTTATCGTTATTTTCTGGTAGGGCATTTCGTACATAAATTTGAGAAAAACAGCCCTGATTCGTGCTTTCACTTCAGGGTTCTCAGATAGATTACTCATTAATTTGGCCTGAATCTTGTTGGTTTTTATTAGTTCTTATCTATGGGCATTATCGTAAACGGCTTGAAATAGGCTTTCAATATATACCACCATGCTTTTTCTAAGCTTTTCTGGTGAAACATCACCGCTGCTTTGCGCCCATTCCTTTAGTAAATAAAAGCCGGAACCCGTATATTGAGAAATAACCACATCCATATAATCGTGATCGATGGATGTATAGTCCCCCTCTCTAAGAATCCTGCCGACTACGCGCCTGACAAAACTCTTTAAATGAGAGAAAACAAGAGCTTCATTCGATGCAAACATGATATCGTTGATCAATTCGCGTTTGCCTCCTATCATATCTTGGATGTTCAGCACTACCATTTCGACATTCGACTCAAACTCCTTGAGATTTAGCTCCACAATTTGATAGGTCGTTTCCAAGGTACTATCTAACATATCCAAAAGAATTTCGTTTTTTGAAACATAATAACGATAAAGATTTTGCCGACTCATACCCAACCTAGCTACGAGCATTTTCACCGTTATTTTCTTATAAGGCATTTCCAATATACATTGGTATAGTTCGCTCTTAATTTTGTTCTTTACTTCGACATTATCAGATAAAGTAGTCATATTAGTTACTCATCTAAATCTACAGGCGATAAAACGTTAAAGGCAACCCATCAACCGGAAAAGTCATGGGGATATTGTTGTATCGATAACTAATCATCTTCGGCGACTTGGTAACAGTGTATTTTCTAAGAAGATAATATAAGAACATTTTTCCTTGAATTTCGGCAAAATGCATCCCGATACATTTGTGGGCTCCACCGCCAAAGGGTACATATTGAAAGAAGTCCTTCTTATCTTCAGCTCTATCAGGTGAAAACCGGAGCGGATCAAATAGATAAGGGTTACTCCAGTATTCACTCATATGGTGTGTAAACAATGAGGACACGACAACAATAGTGTTCTTTGGAATGACGTGTCCATTAAACTCAAAGTCTTTGAGCGCATAACGAGGCATAACAGCCAATGCTGGGTGCATGCGTAACGCCTCTTTAAACGTCCAACCTGTTTTAACAAGTTTATCTATATCATCAAACACAAGCTCTTCGTTCGACTTAGAATCCCTCAGGGCAAACATTTCTTGCCGCAATTCCTCTTGCCATTTAAGATCAGAAGCAAGTGCAAACAGTATCGCACTCAAAGCACTTGTCGTTGTATCATGAGCAGCAAAGAGCAAAAACATAATATGATCACGAATGACTTCATCACTGAACAATTGGTTATTCTCATCACGAAGCCGACAGAATTCAGAGAAGAAATCTTTACCCTGAGAATGCCTTCGACTAGGAATCTCCTTCAATATGAAATCTGAAAGCGTATCGTTAGCCCTCATACCCTTTGCATAGGGTGAAAACCAAATCTCTTTTCTTTTTATTGGATCACCGGCCGCGGCAACGACTTGGGAAAACGCCTGACTGATACGATTCGCTTCGCTACCTTCCATATCAACGCCGAGAAACACATTAGCGCCCGTACTCAACAATAGTTCTTTAATGTAATCCATAGCTCGAATAGAGCCTCCGTTATCCCAGCCTTCTACTCCCTTGTCCAATAAGGGGTTCATGATATCCATATGCCCTTCAATCGATTGCCTTTTGAATGACTGCTGAAGTATCTTCCTCTGGGTTTTGTGGTCTCTAAAATCCCGTTCAAGAAGATTGTTATCAAACAATCCACTCAGTGTCGCATTCCATGCAAAATAGTTGGAAAAGATTTTGTCCTCGTTTTGAAAAACGAAACGGTTAGCATCGGGCCCTAGCATCATGACAGGGCTCAGAACCGGCATACGTGCCGTAAACACAGGTCCATATCGTTCATACTCTTGATTCATCCAACGATGCATATCTTTCAGTATCCAGTAGATATTGCCTATCACTGGCATACCTCGGCTACCAGGAAGATGGTTTAACCGTGGTTGTTTCACACTGCGCTGGTATCGCCTAATAGTAGGCTTATCATAACTTGATAGGGCATTGACAATTTCGTTAGGTGTAAAGGAAGGCCTATTTATTAGTGTTCTCATTAGGTACTCCGTGATGAACTGAACGAATAAGTATCAGTTGCACCCTGTCTGAAACACAGATTAGAATAGGCACAAAAAGGGGGGATTTCGGCCAAGATGGATACGGAATCAATGGGCAGCACAAACATTCCAGGCTTTTATCTACGCCATGTGGAACAGTACGTAAAGGATCAAGGCTACACCCCTGACTTTGGGCTTGCAGAGACCGACAGCGATTACATCAGCGAAGATCAACTTTACCGAATCGTCATGGATACGATTGAGCTCACCCAATGCTTAAGCTTTGGATTAGAGATGGGTAGACTATTTGCCCTGGGAAGCTTTGGCCCTGTCAGTCAGGCTGGGATGAGCTGCGCCAACATCGGCGAAGTCCTTAAGCTAATCGAACGCTATTCAGAACTCTTGTTACCATTGGTTAAAATAACAGGCGAAGAAAAGGCTAATACTTATTGGGTTTGCATAAATGCTATTTCGAAGCACCCTAAGTTGAATCAAATCATAGTAGATGCACTTATTGCTTCATCCCATAAGGTATTCAATTTACTCACTGGCAAATCAATACAGCTAAAGAAGCTTTACCTTTCCTTCGAAGAGCCTTGTTACGCTAACGAGTATCCTAAGAGTTATTGCAAGCGTATCGAATTTAGCGCTGGCCAAAACGCCTTGGTCTTTAATAAAGCCGACCTTAACGCTAGCTGCATTACTGCAAACCCCGTAGACGCTGAAAGAGCTGTTGCTGAATGCGAATTGCAACTTAAGCAGCTCAGATCTGTCACTTCGCTGACTCAACAAGTCTGTAACATCATTCAATCTTCTCTAGAAAACACCCCGACAGAAACAGTAATAGCAGATCAGCTAAACGTCTCTGAAAGAGGTTTACGTAGAAAGCTCTCTCAAGAAGGAACTAGCTACCGTGAGCTACTCAGACAAGTTCGTAAAGACGCTGCAATTTATTTTTTAAATCAGAAGAATATTCAAATATCTCAAATCGCATTCAAATTAGGATATCAGGAAACCTCTAACTTTCGCGCAGCCTTTAAGACTTGGACGGGAAAATCCCCACGCCAATGGCGCTCTGAAAACAGTACAACCGATCTATAACAGCCCTAATAATTCTTACGCCAAGTGAACTGGGTCATAATCACTTTGGCATCCCAGCGAACATCATGCCCTGGCGCTAGTTGTATTAAGTCATCTTCCCTACGGTTTACCCATTCATCCAATTCGATAAACGAAAAAGCAAAGTCAATAACATTATCTTGATCAAAAAGGTACTGGCCACCAAATGTTTTAAGATCTAGAGCCGCACCCGGAATAGGTGTGATGGCTCTAAAGCCTCCGGTTGATGATGTCGGCCGTTCTTCATAGCCAAAGCGAAATGTCCAACGATCATTGAATCGATATTCTACACCATAGGCAATACTTTCTGTGTCTTTGAATGCCATAGGTAGTGGAAGAACATTGCTACCAATCGTTTTATCCAAGATATTGCCTAACCAGGATTCTTTAGAAAGTTCTAATTCCCATTCCTGCCAATCGCTATAATAGGTTTTTCTATAATCGACATTAAGCTTCAGATCGGGAAAAACCTGTAAGCTTATACCGGTAGCTACTTGGGCAGGTGGCCCAACATGGAGCTTACTCTTTATTTTATCGTAGTTTTTGCCCTTCCCCGTATTCCTGCCCAACAACGAAAACACAGGTTCGTTAACAATAGAGGCAAGGGTGTCGTTATAAGTTAGCGTGACAGTTCCTTCTGATTCGGCATGAGTCTTCGTTCTATACATCGCTCCCCAGCTAAACCAAGGAACAGGCTGCCAGAGCAGTCCTATTTTATAATTAGGAGTAAATGAATCCTCCAGTTCTGCTTCTAGGCGAATCAAATTCTTCCATGGATCTAAAACTGTACCCTCGGATTCAAAATCAGCACAAAAATCTGGCTCTTCGCCAGCGGAGGAACAAATACCATCCAAAGCTTTTCCTAAGGCTCCAACCAAAGGATGTGGCAAACGTATATCTGCATCAACATCCCATCGAGATCCGATGAAACCCATACCTACTCCTATAGACCATTTATTATTTATCTCATAGGATATGGTAGGCGTGAAATAATTAAAGAAGGTAATGGATAGGAAGTTTACGCCACCGTAGTCACCCCGATCACTAGTATCAAAATTCAAGCCACCCATCAGTTCGGCGTAAAAAGAATTCGCAAAGGTGAACTTAGATCCTGGATTTCTAATCGCTACACCTGCCCTAGGTACCACCACAGGAGTGTAGCCGCTACCATGATCGAACTTAATAACACCAAACTTAGGTAGAGATACCAATATCTCATTTGGCCTTAAATTAATATCACCTGCAGGATCTTCACTCTCTCCATTAACGAAACAATGATTATCACAACCATCAAAGTTTATATCGGTCTTGAATAGATCATCATCGGCAACTTTTCTTTTGTGGAAATCGACGCTAGCGGCCGCTGCAATCATATGTAGTTCAATGAGACGTCCTACGTCAGGTAAACGTGACAATCCAGCGGGATTAAAATGAATCGAATCGATACCGGGTGGATCAGCTGTCACTGCATTAGCTAACGCAAAAGCCCTCGCACTGCCTGTTTCTAGATTCTCTAACAGCTGAGCCATTACCTCAGGTACGGCTAACAATGCGATACAGAAGATAATATACTTTATTTTTATAAAGATATGATTGCGCCCCATTTGGGCCTACCTTTCTTATTATTAGATACCCGCTAGGAAAACATAGCGACTAGTTGCCCCCAACCGGCTAGCGCTCCCAACACTCCGCCGACCACATATAAAATCCATTCATCCTGCTCAAACACCGGGCGGACAAACCCATCAAGCTCCTTTGGTGTAAAGGCCTTCATTCTCGATTCGATAATGCCAGCCAGATCTATGGCTTTGTCGGTATAATCTATGCTTGCCATCAACGGCACGGGGACACCTTGGCCATAGATACTGTCAACAAAACTGGTTTTAAAATTGATATAGCTCTGTGTTCCTGTAGAGAAGAGAACGAGATATTTACTATTCCCAAAAGCTTCATCAATGGCTTCTTTTATGTGGAAACGAAGCAAATTATTTATCGGTGTATCTTGTTCTGACTGCAAGATATATTCCGCAATAGTCCTTGCGTTTAAGATCGAAACGGTCAGCGTTTCAGAGTAATCACTCGCGACTTGATTCTTACGTTTAATAAAAAGTCCCTGAAGCAGAAAAGGTCCTATACGTTTGGGTTCAAGGGGTCGAAACATTAGTTTTATCGCTACCCAGTTGGTGAGATAGCCCACGAAAAAACCACCTAAAGGCAACACTACCCAACTATCTGGATAGTTATAGAAATAAATCATTTGAAATATGCCAAACAAAAAACCTAATAACAGGCCAGATTTAATTAGGAAACTCAGTTCGCTGTCTATGGTTTTACGAATCAACCCAACGAGAAGATGCTTCTCTTTGTCCAACTTATTGATCACCATGGATTTCGCGTCAATCAAGTTCTCATGATTTTCACGTATATCAGAGATCAAATGATTAATACGTGTCGGCAATTTTCTCGCAACTGTTGAATAGATCCGATTCTTGGCAAAGCCGGGAAGGTTTTCCCAAAATATAGCTGAATATTGCATTCCTACTTCATTCATTATGCTCTCAACCAAGAGCTTTAAGTTTGGTTGCAAAATGTCTGATATTTCCTGCGCATCGACACGGTCAAGAACCTCCTTAATATCAACCAAGCCTTCGA
>JAKSAW010000487.1 GCA_022361455.1 Pseudomonadales bacterium
AGATTACTCCAAATCCAATCGATAAGGATCTGGCGATAGATGTTGCTATGGGAAGCTACTCGCCTAGCGCCGAAATGAACCACGCCGGTAATGGAATGCCGATACTCTGGGTAGCGTGCTAAAAATGAGCTTAGCAGCACACCACCAAAACCATGCCCCACCAAAAAGCTGGGTGCCTTGGAAATAGTGTCTTGAATATGAGTAAAAATGGCGGGTAAATCTTCCATGATAATGTCCACAACCCGATATTGCAGCAGCTGCGAAACTGATGGCCAACTTCGACCTTTGCCACGTAGATCTGGGATAAAGACTTGATACCCCCGCTCTACCAAATAATAAGCTAAGCCCTTACCTGCCCTTGAGTAAAAAATAGTACCGTCTTCAAGCAGGCCGTGAAGCATTAACACTGCTGGCGCGGATTTATCTTTATAGAGATGACGCAGATGAAGCTGATGACCAGGCACCACTCGATGCCCTGCATCGAGTGCCACCATATAAGAACGCTCAGTGATGGACTCTTCGGAATTCACGATCGCACCTCCTCCTCAACGAGACAGGGAATTCCAATGTCAGATTTAACGGGATCTGTAGATTTCGTGATGATCTAAAGGGAAACCCGTCGTCACTGTTTCAATATCGTTAAGTATAGTCTGTGGAGAACTTAACGCTGTACCTTTTGCCATTGTTTTTCCAGGCGTTTACTAGAGACTGGGTACTTAGTTTTAATCTCTTGGGCAAATAAGGATATGCGGTACTCTTCCAACATCCATCGAAAATGATCCAACTCAGGATCATCGGTACCTTTTTCCTGGTTCTGAGTTAAACGCTGCTGATAATCGATCCACCAGGATTCCAGCTCTGGAATATGGGTTTGATCCCGCTCCACATTACCCTGCAGTCGCTTAATTCTCACTATGATTCCATTGAGATAGCGCGGATACTCTGCCAACACTTGATAACGAATAGACTTGATCCAATGATCTGGGAACAATTCTTTTAACTGATGATGAATATCGTTATAACTAGCTTCACGAGTCGGTAAGTTCTGCTCCACCATGGTTTTCTCAATCTGATGATGCAGTTTTAAAATATCGGCCAACAGCGCTCGAAATTCATTGGCGGCATCCACTAGTTTAGACTTATTGCTTTCTAGTCGTCCTTGGAAACTTTCCTGGTCACGCAGCAGCGGTTGGCCTTCTAAAAATGCCCGTTGAAAAGCCGCATAGACAATACCATCTGCCAATTCATATTTATCCCCAAAGGGTGCATATTGAATGGCATCCCTTTCTGGAAGCATGCAGTGCTTTTTAATGTAACGAATCTGTTGGGGTAACTGCAGCAGAAATAAACGCAGCAAACCATAATACATGGCCTTTTGTGCAGCATAGGGCTGATCAAATAATTGCACTCGTACGCCATCCTGCTCATCTATCACCGCAGGATATGCAATTAAAAGCTTACCTTTAGATTCGTATTGGTATTCTTCTGGAACTTCACCAAAGTCCCACTGGGAATATTTTTCCGTATCCACTTGCTCGGATAAAATGGAAGCCACAGCCGCTTTAGTTTCACCTTTTAACTCATGTTTTAGGCTGGCAATATCGGAGCTTTCTTTAATCAGCTTGCCTTGTTCATCTACCACTCGAATTTTCGCTAGCAAATAACTGGGTAGCTGATCTAATCGCCAAGATTCTGGACGAATATCAACGCGCGTTTCACGTTTAAGGTATTCGGCAAATTGACGATGTAAAGACTGCTCCCTATCAGGATTTGACGCTAAGAAGCCATCGCTGAAATTTGGTGCTGGTACAAAATATTTCCTTGCTGATTTGGGTAGCGACTTAATTAAGGCAATGCACTTTTCTCTTTCCAGCCCCGGAACCAACCACTCCAGTTTTGCATCATCAATCTGATTCAACAACGTAATAGGTACTTCAACGGTTAATCCATCTTGCTGTCTGCCTGGTTCAAATTGATAGTCAATGGTAAGTCGCCCACCTTGAACCGCAAACTCATCAGGGAAGCTATATTCACTAACATCATCGGAACGAGCTTGAGTCACATCAGCTTCGGTTAAATAGAGAATTTTAGGATTCTCTTGCTCCGCTTGCTTGCGCCATTTTTCGAAGCTCTTGCCGTTATTAACCCAAGCTGGTACCAGCTTATCAAACACCTCAAATAAAGCAGTGTCATCCACGAGAATATCCCGACGTCGAGCTCTATTCTCAATATCTTCTACTTTAGCAATAAGAGCCTTATTGTGTGCCTGATAGTTTGCCTTGGTATGATAGTCAGCTGCCACCAACGCATTGTAGATAAAGATTTCTCTACTTTGTTCGGGATCTATCTGTGAAAAGTTAACGGCTTTTTTAGGGTTAATGATCAAACCCATCAAAGTGGTTTGCTGAAAGGCCATCGCTGCGGCACGCTTCTTTTCCCAGTGAGGTTCAAAATAACGTTGTTTAAGCAGATGTTTGGCTTTTTCTTCGACCCAAGTCGATTCAATTTGCGCGAGGGTGCGGCCATACACTTTTTGGGTTTCGACAATTTCTGCAGCCATTACCCATTGGCATGGATGTTTATGAATAGTGGAACCAGGGAAAGGTACAAATTTACGATTGCGTGTACCCGCATATAATCGTTTCTCTTCCTTCATTCCGACATGACTGAGCAAGCCTGCTAGCAGGGCTTTATGTATTGATACATAATCGGAGGGTTCTTTATTTTCTTGCCAACCTAATTCCTTCACAAGAACTTTGAGTTGATAGTGAACCTCACGCCACTCTCTAATTCTTAAATAAGAAATATAGTTCCTTAACAGCCACTTTCTAAACTGATTATTGCTGAGCTGCTCTCGCTGTTCTTCAACCTTAGCCCATAGATTCACAAAGGTAGCAAAGTCTGACTGCTTGTCATAAAACTCACAGTGAGCTTGATCAGCAGCTTGTTGTTTTTCGTGAGGCCGAAGCCAAGGATCTTGAACACTAAGGGCGCTGACGATAATCAATATCTCATAAAGGCTGCCATGTTTTTTCGCCTCTATTAAGATTCTCGCTAATCGAGGATCTAACGGTAGCCGCGCCATTAAACGCCCGGTTTCTGTGAGGTGTTTGTTAGCGTCTATCGCATTGAGTTCTTCTAATAGTTTATAGCCATCACTGACTTGGCGAGGATCTGGTTTCTCGATAAAAGGAAAGCGATGAATATCACCTAGCCCCAAGCTTTCCATTTGCAGAATAACGGAAGCTAAGTTGGTGCGTAGAATTTCGGGGTCAGTAAATTCAGGGCGAGAAAGAAAATCGGCCTCGTCATAAAGCCGATAACATACACCTTCAGCAATACGGCCACATCGACCTTTACGCTGGTTTGCACTCGCTTGAGAAACGGGTTCAATAGGCAAGCGTTGCATTTTTGAGCGCACGCTGTAGCGACTCACCCTTGCGGTTCCAATATCAATCACATAACCAATATTAGGAACGGTAATGGAGGTCTCCGCCACATTGGTAGCCAACACAATTCGCCTACCCACATGTGATTGAAATACTTTTTGCTGTTCACTGTTACTAAGACGGGAATATAACGGCAGGATATCTAACTGTTTTGGACCTTTCCGACGCAACACATTCGCTATTTGACGGATATCACGCTCGCCAGGTAGGAACATAAGAATATCGCTGGGCCTTGTGGGGTTTCCGCCTTCCCGCTCGCAACGAATAATTTCGTTAAGCGTTTCGATAATCTTATTTTCTAGGCGAGTCTCATCATCTCTTTGGCTAGACTCTTCTTGGCCATCACTATCAGGCTCGTCCGCCTCTAAAGGCCGATACTCCACCTCCACATCGAAGGTTCTGCCGGACACCTCGATAATCGGGGCTTTATCAAAGTGCTCACTAAACCGCTCATGATCAATAGTTGCTGAGGTGATAATCACCTTTAAATCGTGGCGCTTCTTTAGTAGCTGCTTGAGGTAACCCAGTAAGAAATCGATATTAAGGCTGCGCTCATGGGCCTCATCGATAATGATGGTGTCGTATTCTTCTAAGAAACGCTGGCTTTGAATCTCAGCCAGAAGCATACCGTCGGTTACCAATTTGATCAGCGTATTCTCCCCCACCTGATCTTGGAAACGCACCTTGTAACCAACCGTTTCACCAAGGGGACGATCGAGCTCCTCTGCAATTCTCGAAGCCAAACTGCGGGCAGCCAAACGCCGTGGCTGTGTATGAGCAATCTTGCCATCGATGCCGCGACCCGCTTTTAAGCACATCTTGGGCAACTGAGTAGATTTACCAGAACCGGTTTCTCCCGCAATGATTACCACAGGATTTTCGCGAATGGCTGCGATAATTTTGTCAGCATTTTGCGAAACGGGCAATTGTTCAGGAAAATGGATATCAGGTACGGCCTCAGTACGCTGGCTGCGACGGTGTTTAGACGCTTCCAGCTTTGACTCTAACTTTCGAAGCAACTGATCAAAGGGTTGGGCCTGTTGGCTTCTGCTGA
>JAKSAW010000630.1 GCA_022361455.1 Pseudomonadales bacterium
TACTCAAAGCTTTTTGCAAACCCAGAAAAATGATCCTCTTTTTCACCGCCTATTGAATATCGTAATGCTGCTCTCCTGTTCAATTTTTATTGGCTTCTATTTGGATGACTTCCGATATAGTGCCATGGCATCGGGTATTTCCGCTGTACTAATTCTTATTACAGTTGTTTTAGCCGCGGTGTGTTCGGTAAAAAGAGGGTACAAACCGGCTAGATACTTCGCGATCGCCTTTATCTCGGTGATTGTTGGAGCAATGTTGTATACACTGAAGTCTTTTGGTTTACTGCCTGCTAATTGGTTTACGGTATATTCGTTACAGATAGGCTCCGCGATGGAGGTGGTATTGCTGTCTCTTGGGTTGGCGTCGCGAATAAATCTGTTGAAAGCAGAGAAAGCCGGGGCCGAAAAGCTTGCCTATGAAACGCAAATCAGTACCAATAAATTAAAAGATGAATTTATTTCTACGATTACCCATGAGCTTTTAACTCCGATTAATGGCATTAAGTTGAGTTTGGATTTGGCTCGAAAAATGGAAGCCCCCCCAAACTTAAAAAATTTGGTATGCACTGCCCAAGACTCAACGGCTCATCTGCACCGTTTGGTTGATTCGATGCTCACCTTTGTAGAGGCCAAACGCGGATCTATGAAGTTATCACTGGCTAGTAAAGATTTAAGAAAGTCATTAGAAAGTGAGTTTGATCAATTCAGAGAGTTTAAACAACCGAATGTAAAGATGGATTTTGAATGGGATAACAAGCTTCCAAACTACGTTATGCTTGATGCTAAGAAGCTACAAGTACTGCTGATTCAATTGCTGAAAAACGCTGTTGCACATACATCATCAGGCTCTATTGTAATGAAGGTTTTTCAATGCGATGAAACTAAATTCACGGTTGAAATAACCGATACCGGAACTGGTATTGAGCCGGCTAAGCTGCAAACAGTTTTTGAGGCGTTCCATCAACTAGATGGTTCTATGGCCCGTGATTATGGAGGCTTGGGATTAGGCCTTGCCATCGTTAAGGATCTATTAAATTTGATGGGTGGGACACTTGATATCGATTCTAAGTTTGGAAAGGGTACCTGTGTATCCTTTACTTTACCGATAACATTGCCTGCTAAGAGCTCTGTGAGCGCGAATCAACAGTCTCCCATAGACGATGTAAAATTGCCTTGTGATACTAAAATTCTCGTAGTGGAAGACAACCCAGTTAATCTGATGTTGCTGTGTAAGATTCTGGAGCAAGAAGGCATTGAAGTAGAACGAGCATCCAATGGCCTCGAAGCTATTGAAATGGCTAAAAGCACAAGTGACATTGGAGCCATTCTTATGGATTGCCAAATGCCAGTTATGGATGGTTATAAAGCTACTCGAGAAATCAGAAAACTCGAAGGTTATAGTCATATTCCCATTATCGCGGTTACCGCAAATATCTCTGAGAGGGATAAGGATAAGTGTATTGGTTGCGGTATGAATGATGTGTTGAACAAGCCCACCGGCAAAGATGTTGTATTAGAATCACTAAGCTATTGGTTAAGAAAAAAATAGCATTCCTTTAATCTGTAATTCGCTCTATTTCTATCGTCACATGAGTTAGTTCAAGATCTGAAAGCAGGTTCTTGTAAAAGCACGTATCGTGATCTGATCGAGTGGCCACGGAAATTATGGCGGCGGAATGCTCGGCTGAAAGTTTCCATATATGTAAATCCAATAGATTATCTGTTTCTTGTTTATGTATGATATCTTGAATTTTATTGGCTAGTTCTTGATTGGGTGTCTTGTCGAGTAGAATAGTGTTGCTTTCTACGATTAGATTGTATGCCCATTTAGAAATAACTGCGGCACCAATAATTCCCATAAGTGCGTCCATCCATATCCAGCCTAGATACTTACCTGCTACTAAAGCGGCTATGGCAAAAACTGACGTTAATGTATCGGCTAGAACATGAAAATATGCTGCTTTTAGATTATGGTCATGGGAGGCATCGTGTGAGTGGCCATGGTGATGATGGTGATCATCTCGTAGCAAATAAGCGGATAATAGGTTTACGATAAGGCCTAAGATCGCCACGGCAATGGCTTCTTCAAAATGGATTGAGTGTGGATTGATTAAACGCTCTATGGATTCAATACCCATCATTAGGGCTACAACAACTAGCGCGACAGCGCTTGCAAACCCACCTAGCGAGGTAACTTTTCCAGTACCAAAAGAAAAGTCGGGATTGTCTTGATGTTTTCTTGCATACCAATAGGTAAACATCGCGATAGCGAATGCGGCCGAATGAGTAAACATGTGCCAGCCATCGGCCAGTAATGCCATAGAGCCAAACCAAGTGCCTGCAATGATTTCCACAATCATTGTCACCGTGGTGAGTGCAAATACTAAGTTCACGCGGCGTTCGGAAGCGCTGGTGTCTATGGCGAAGTTATGGGTATGTTTTAAGTCTTCAATAGTTTTGGTGTTCATTTAGAATTCTTTAGGGTGTGTATTATTCTAGTGCTTTGATAGCCCTCGCGAGGAGGGCTTTTAGTTTATAAAACTCGTCTAAGATCTGCGAACTCGCCACTAATTTCTAAATTTAAAGTAACTGTCTCTTTTGAGCGATTTCTCCAAAACCAACCATGCTTACCGTCAAAAGCTGCTTTGATTTCCCCCTCATCGGACTCAACAGCCTTGCCTTTGCTGTAGTTATGATACTTAATCTGGTCGGTATCTCCATGGTTGTCAAAATTGAGATGTCCCTTATCAATTGTCCATTTATAGGAAACAATTTGGTCTTTACTCATGGCTACTTTAACTTCTGCCGCTTCACCAGGGGATAACGTGATGCTGGTAGATTTCGTTGGGTTTGGTTTTTCTGCCTCTTGTGCTGATGTTATAGCCTCAGATTCAGGAATTTTATCCTCCTGAATAGTCGTTGCAGTCTTTTCAATTGGCGCAGGTGGCGGTGATATGGGAGCTGTAGCCACTTTCTCTTGATTGGCTTCTTCAGCTAATTGCATTTTTATCTCTCCCATTTGTGTTAAGCCGAGTGCTTTGCCTGTACCTGTGGGGTCGATGCCATACTCAGCGGGAAGCACTGTTGTGATTAATAAAAGTGATGCAACAATAAATGCGGCTAGAGTTGATATTAATAACTGTTTTGAGCTCGGTAGCTCAATTTCTTTAGGGTAATTTGCGTTGTACATAGTAACTCCGAAAATTCTTTAAGCTGTAAAGTAGCCGGTCAACTGGAGCCCGACTAGCATAAAGCCGGCTGTCATCAGTAATGTATTTGCGTTGTATGCTTGTTTATAAAATGAGGAGTGCTTTCGCCAAAAACTCATCACTATTAATATGCCAGACAGTGCGAGTAGCTGGCCGATTTCTACACCAACATTGAATGCAATTAGGTTGGCTAGTAAGCCATCGCTAGACATCTCAAATTCCTGAATCTTGGTTGCTAAACCAAACCCATGAAACAGCCCGAATACAAAGGTGGCTGCTTTGGTATTGGGTTGAAACCCAAACCAGCGTTGATAGGCGCCCATGTTATCCAAGGCTTTGTAGACAACAGATAGACCGATAATGGCATCGATAAGGTACGCGTTCGCAGGAATATCGAAATACACACCGATTAAAAGTGTGCTTGAATGGCCGATGGCAAACAGGGTGACATATATGCCTATGTGCGAAAGCTTATAAAGAAAGAATATGACTCCTATTAAAAATAGTAGATGGTCATACCCAGTCACCATATGCTTTGCGCCCAAATATGTGAAGGGAATAAGGTTAGTTCCAGAAATCTCCTGGATATAGCCTTGGTCTCCTTGGGTGACACCATGCGCGAGGGCAAAGCCGGAAAAAAATAGCAATACAAATAAGCTCCCGAGCTTTGTGTTAAGCAAGCTCGAGCGAATATCAAGTTTCATTCAAAAACCTCTTTTAATTTTTCATAGACTATCCCAATGCCTTAGGCACTGTAAGATAAAGCTGTTTTAAGAGTTAAGAGGCTGAGTTAGGGGGTGGGACGGGTGGCGCGTATGTCTTGCTCAAAGCCATGTCTTTGTATTCAGAATACCCACGGTTGAGATATTTGGTGTTCGCAAAAATGCCATTGTCGAGGAGTAGAACAAAAGGAAAATGGTAGTGAGAGCTACCGTCATGTCCTTTATCCATGTTATTTAAATCATGTTCAATGTCCACAAAATGAATATGCATGCCTTCGTGATTAGCATGCGATAAATCGGTGCTGTGAACATGTGTGCTTATACTTAAAAGGAGCACTTGGAGGATAAGGAAAAATACGCTTGTCTTGTACATTCTGAATCGCCGAATAAGTATGCTTAACGATACTGTTGAATCAGAACTTAGTAAAGTGCTTGTTTTACCCAATTTGCAAAGAATTTGAAAAGGTTCATTCTTTCTAGATCCAAATTCTCCCTTTAGCTAAACACTCAGATATTTAGTTGTTAACTACCAGCGAATGATTTTAAAGCTTGCCGTGCTATTTCTTCACCATACTCCTGAACAAAGTGGCCGGCTTCGGGTACTTCCATTGGCTCTGGGCAGCCTTTAATGACTTGGCGCATATGGTTCATGATTCCAGGGCCGAGCATTTTGTCTTTCATGCCGATAGCCATAAAAGACTTCCCATCCCATTCATTTTGCCAGAAAGGGAACGCAGCTTTCGATGTTTCAATACAGGTTAGGTCGGGGTTTGCAACGATCTTCGGGAATTTCCTAACACCTGCTTGGTATTCTGCGCTAGGGAATGGTGCAGCATAAGCATCAGCTTCCGCGTCTGACAGAGACGGAGCATACTGTTGCATAAAACTATTCAGCTGTAAGTTATCACCAGGGCCAAGGATATCGTTTTTCCAATCGATAAAGGGCCCTTGAGTAACTGGCTCAACGAGCAGACCTGTATTCATTATAAGAAGGCGCTTAAATCTCTCCGGCATTTGCATCGGTAAGGTTAACCCAAGTAGGCCACCCCAGTCCTGACAGACTAAGGTAATATCTTTCGAATCCAACCGTTCGATAAGTGCGATTAAATAGTTGCGATGAAACTCAAATGTATAGGTGTCTTCGTTGGTCGGTTTATCTGATTTTCCAAAGCCTAGCAAATCCGGTGCAATCACGCGTGCGCCGCTTTCAACAAATACAGGGATCATTTTTCGATAGAGATAACTCCATGTCGGTTCGCCATGTAAGCATAGAAACACCTCTTTCGCTTCGGAATCGCCCTCATCAAGGTAGTGCGCCCTTAGGCCAGTGTATCCCTCAAGATCCTCTACATAATTAGGGGCAAAGTCGTAATCTGGTAGATCATTAAAACGCTCATCGGGTGTTCTGATGTACTCAATCATGCTGTTTGCTTCCATTTTAGTGCTCTGAAAAATGATTAGGTCATGTGACCTATTTTTAAATTAGGTCGTTCGACCTATAATGTCAATAGTTCATTTCCAGATGTGTGGATATTTTTTCTAGATGACGAAAACTGATAAAGCAGAAAAGATCATTGATGTTGCGTTAGGATTACTGAAATCCAATGGAGATCATGGTGTCACAATGCGCCAGGTGGCGCAGCGTGCGGATATGTCGCTAAGTAACGTTCAATACTATTTTAAGAGTAAGGACGAGTTACTAACGGCGATGGCTGATCGCTATTTCTATCATTGCCTTGAGGACTTTCGAAATGATCACACCATATCTTCAATTCGATCGAAGAAGAAAGCGATTAAAAATCTTGTAGACAGCTTTTTAGCTTATGGCGCTGAGATCTCTGAAATGTGCAAGATATTCCGGGAGTATTGGGCAATTGCGACTCGTAATGAAACGATAGAAGAATACCTCCAGCGATATTATCAAGAAATGGCTAACGCGCTAGCAGACAAGCTAGGTGTTGTTTCCGATGATCCCCAAGCAATAGACGCAGCAACGAGTTTGCTGATTCCCTATACGGAAGGTTATTCGATCACTGCTTCCTCACTTCCTCTCAATGCAGAAGAGGCTTCAAAAATGGTGACAGAGTTAATGTCCGGTATACTGGCGGTAAATTAGTACGCTTTATCTTGTTTTTGTCTATTAAATGGTCAATTGAAGGCCCGTATGACTAGCTAGTTATTCTGAGTTACATATAATGGCGGGATACGCATTCTGGTGTAAATAATGCAAAAGCACCAAGTGCTAAAGGACTACCATTGGCGAGTTATGGATTCGAGCTACCAATATGATATGGACGAAGTTATGACAAAGGATAAAGTGATTTCTTTTCAGGAAAAGCGAAAGGAAAGGTTAGAGCGTACTATTGCTGCTTTTGTGAATGGATACATAGCGTTTAAAGGCGGATTTTTGCTAGCCGACTGCCCTTATGACGATGAGTCGGTCCTTTTCATTGCTTGGATTGACGGTTGGAAGGAGGCATTTGAAGATACAGCTCAAGGAATACCTCGAGAGTTAAAAAAGATCCAAATTCTAGCTAATGAGCTTTACGTGTAAGATTGCCAAACGGATTGGAATTCGCGCCAGGAATAAGAATTATGAAAAAGGCCACCTTGATAATTGCTTTATTAAGTTTCTCTGTTTACGCATACTCCTCAGATCCTAGGGTATCTATTAAAGAAGTAACGGATAGTAGAACAACTGGTAAGTTCTTTAAGGGATTATCAGTAGATCTAGAAATAAAAGGAAAGACTCTCGATAATGCAATAGGCATCATGCCTCCTATCTTAGAGCGGGCTGTCAGTGATCTAGGTGAGAATCTCTTGAAGGAGGAATCGTCATCAAATGGATCGCCCATTTTTAAACTCAAGCATATTGAGAAAAACTATACTCCGAAGCTACAACTAAAATTGAAAAATCCAGCTAGGAACGCGAGCGAAGTTAATATTAAAGGCGAAATCGAGGTTTATTCACCCCAAAATACCGAGAATGAAAAAGTTCTTATTAAGGACTATTTGGATCATTCGGGTAAGAGGGTAGAGCTCAAAGAGCTAACTGATAGAGGAATTAAGCTCACTTTCTTCACCAAGGATGATTTTATTAAATTCAAAAAAAAGGCTGCAGAGACTAGGGCAAAGGCCCGCCGAGAGCGGCGTGACGAAAAAGAAATTGCAATGGAAACAATGGGTGAAGCGTTCGCGGAAATGTTTAATGAAGCGTTCTCATTTTTCGGAGGTGGCACGAGCGATCTAACCTTTCTTATTACTGATACCCAAAATCAAATCTATAAGATCGAACTGTATAACGGAAATAACGAAATAATTAAAACCGAAGGGACGAGTTACTCTGGCAATCAGGATAATGCTACGTATGGCTTCGACTATAGAAAGATGTTGCCGCGCGAAGGCTATTTAGCCATTTATCTAGCTACTGAAGAGAATGTACAAAGGATTCCTTTCGATCTTTCAGTCGTTTTGCCATAGCGATAACAAATTACTAAGGGAAATTTCTCGATGAAAAATTGGTTCTTCATGGTTGGTGGTATTACTGTAATTGTATTTGTGGCTTTCTTTAGCCTCTCTCAATTCAATCTATATGTTGAGGAGCAGCAACGGCGAGCTAATTTGAAGGAAACTGTTTCCAGCGTTGTAGATAAGGTAGATGCCTATAGTACGTTACCGGCTGAAGAAAGAAGTTTGGAAGATTACGCACTAATTATGGAAGAACTTACCGATCTACAAAGGCAAGCAGCAACAATTAAGCCGAAAGATGAGAACGAGCTTACTCAAATTGAAAACCAGGTAGCCGCAATGTCGCAGCAAGCCTTTTCACAGTTTTCGCAAGCTGGGAATAGTCAGCTAGCGCAGCTTGAGTCTGAGCTAACGGGGCTGCAATCGAATACGGCAAACAACCCTTTTATGGGCAGTCGTCAACGCCCAGAAAAGATTGATAGGAGCCCAATTACCGCAGCAGAGTTAAAGCGTCGGCACGATAAGATACTCATGGAGCTTGGCTTTGACCCGAAGCAAACCGAATATATTTCAGGTAGCAAATTGGCGATAGAATACCATAACCGATATTATCAAGAGATCCAGTCGCAAATGAGCAGACTGTCCTATGCGGAAACTAAAGAATTCTATCGCTTGATGGGCCGATTATAAGCCGCTTTCATACACAGCTAATAAGAAGAATAGATTGGATTAGATTGGGGAGTCTAAACCTGTGAATGATATCAGCTTAGTTGAACCAAAACCTGTATCAGCCTATGGAATAACCACTGGAAAGCTCTTAAAGTCAAAAAAGTTAAAGATCTGTGTAGCAGAAGCCACTACGGGTGGTTTGATTTCAGCGAGTCTTTTAGCCCAACCTGGTGCTTCGAGATTTTTTATCAGTAGCTGCGTTTTATATTCAAAAGATGGGATACAACAATTTTTACCTGACGACGTTATCGAAAAAAGTAGCGTGATGGACGTGGCGTTCAATTATAAGAACAAAGAAAACTATATCGCTTCCAAAGAAACCTTTGTTAAAACCATATCCGAGTATCTAAGAGAACTGCACGATTGTGATTATTGCCTGTGCGAGTCAGGTACTAGTGGGCCTACCTTTTACATCCCTGGCGTTACTAGCGGTTTTACTGCCATTGGTATTGCTAGCAGAGACAAGACTTATATGGATGTATTGCAAACGGAAGTTGCTGATCGAGAAAGTAATATGTATAAATTTTTGGAGCGATCTCTTGAAGTGTTCAATGAAGTGATTATTGAAGAACATGGTCAACTTTAATAGAACAAGGAACTTTAACTCGCCGACATGGATAAGAGAATTTAGCGGTGGAAGATGATGATCTACAAGAAGGTCCACTTGCTTCGATCTACGAGACGCAAGCAGGCCATTCGCTTCATGAGTGGATAGTGACGGCAGGAGATACAGCGGAAGATTCTTGGGGTGAAGGTTATGTCATCAGAACGATAGAACCTTGCTTAGTCTTTAAGTGGGGCTATACCTCGGAAGAAGAAAATAGGAACATGTCGGGAGGTCTTGAGTTTGATGATGGACAATTCCTGTCGGTGCTCTTACTTAACATGGTTAAGTCCGAAGAAACTTCATCCGATGAGATTCAGTCTCTTATTCCCAGCGCTGTGTTGGCTGCTGCTCAAAAGGCAGAGTCTCTGGCTGAAGATAATGACGCCTATACAAATCTTGTAGATTCTCTTATGACTATTGAGCAAGAGGAGGGCGTCGAAAAACTGAAGAATGTGCTTGCCCAAGGGCTTGCGACAACTTGTGCAAGGATATCTGGCAAAGGCAAGAGCAAAATATCAGTGGAAGAAGAGTTTGTTACGGCTGAACTAACAATAAAAGTTAAAAAATTAAGAGATGATTCGTAGGAAGTAACTGTACTCTAAATAGTCGGTTTGAGATAGACAGTTTGAAATAGTCAGTTTGCAGAAGCACCGGCCGCCGATGTTGTTATCAGTCGTTATCGGTGGCCAAATGTAAATTACACCATTACTGCTTTTTCTTAGATCTTTGAGCGGTTACTAACACACCCATTGCCAAAGCTATTAGTGCTCATGGTGGTAAAGGCACTTGTTCTGTGACAGGCTCGGGTTGCGTTGGCAGCGTGTAAGTTAGATCATAA
>JAKSAW010000724.1 GCA_022361455.1 Pseudomonadales bacterium
AGTGCGGCGGCACCCTCCGCGCAGATCGCGACCTTTTTCAAATGCGCGGGGCATGCCGCCCCCGCTCTTTTTCAAAATCGCGGGGCATGCCGCCCCCGCCGGGGTGCGGCCGCTTGCCCGGCGACGATCCCGCCCTTTTTCAAATGCGCGGGGCATGCCGCCCCCGCCGGACACGGGCGGGGGCGTCATGCGCCACGCATTTGAAAATGGGCGGGGTCGGGGGGGCCCTCCGATGGTGCGTTGCTCCCTAGAACCCCACGCAAGCTCCACTGAACTTACCTATCCGCGTCGAGTCCAGTTGCCCAGCGCTCCCCACCGTGCCAGTGCATGCGGCACGGCGACGTGTCCAGTGTTGAGTGTACCGAATGTCTTGCCAGAAACTCCAAAATTTGAAATTGGCGGGCTGTGTCACCCCCGCCATTTTTGAAAATGCCCCTTTTTGGGCTGGCCACGTAAACCCCCGCCCCTGTAGCGCCAGCGCATGTGGGGTAAGAAGCTCCGGACGCCATTGTGGGTGCCCAGCTGTACATTCGGGGTGCGCCGGTGCTAGGGGAGTGCGCGTCGATAGGAGAGGAAGACCTGTAGCGTGCCGCATTCGGGGCGGACGTGCTGTGTGCTCGCATCGACCAAGTAAGCTCCACCGTCGTGCGATGCGCAACACATGCGGCAGAACCGCGCTTCGTGTGACCTGTTGCGCGGTTTGGGGGGGCGGCCCTAGCTGCACACAACGTTCCCGGAGTCGTGGGCAATGCGCTGCGCACTGCATGTTGGGGTCCACATGGCCGCGCGTTACGTGTTGTGTGACGTTGCGCCATTTTCGGGAGGGGTCCATGCACGTGTTACGTCTGCAGTGTCGTGGACACGGGGAGCAGCCCCCGCGCAAAACCTGTAGCCGCTAGGTGTTTTGCGCAGAAGGCGACGTGAGCAGGGAGGGAAGGGGGAGGAGGGGTATATTAATTGGGCGTACGAGACCACGTGCTGGTTCCGTTCAAGGGACCGGTCACGGCTTGGAGGTCGGCAGGTCCCCATCCCGCGCGGGACCGCCGATATGCACCACCGTATCGGCCGGGACCGGTCCGGGGAACGAAAGGTCCCCCCCGCGGCGGTCAGCGCCGAGGACCGGTCTCGGGCGAGACCGGTCCGGGGAAGGAAAGGTCCGCCCGTGGCGGTCAGCGCCGGGGACCGGTCTCGGCCGAGACCGGTGCAACAGGTGGACAGGTCCCACCCCGCGCCGGACCGCTGAAGTGCACCAGCGGTCTCGACCGAGACCGGTCCGGGGAACGAAGGGTCCTCCCCAAGGCGGTCAGCGCCGAGGACCGGTCTCGGGCGAGACCGGTCCGAGGAAGGAAAGGTGCCCCCGTGGCGGTCAGCGCCGGGGACCGGTCTCGGCCGAGACC
>JAKSAW010000632.1 GCA_022361455.1 Pseudomonadales bacterium
GAGTTGAGGTCACGCGGCGAGCCGGGGCACCCCCAGCTCGTCGAAGTAGCGAATGGGAAAAGCCACGTGGATGAGCATCCCGGAGTTCTTCCACCAGCGCCGGCCGTTGGCCGCCACCCGGCGGGCGCCCACATCCGAGAGGCCTCGGCTGCGCAGCTCCCGATAGATGGTGCGGCCTCGTTTCCAGTGCTTGAGATGGATGGCTCGCAGGCGGTGACGGATCCATTCGTCCAGGTCGCTGAAGATGCGCGGCGTGTCCGCCAGCCGGAAGTACCCCTTCCAGCCGACGAGGTAGCTGCGCAGCTGCTGCACGACCTGCCCGATGCTCCGTCCCCGCGTCCGCCTCGTGATGATGCGGACCCGCTCCTTCATCGCGGCGACGGCCTTGCGAGCGACCCGACGTTTCACCACGCGCCCCGGGGCTATCCAGAAGGAGTAGCCCAGCAGCTTGCGGTTCCATGCCCGGTCGATGGCGCTCTTCGACTCGTTGATGCGCAACCGGAGTCGCTCGTAGAACCGCCGCAGCAGCCCCATCACGCGCTCGCCTGCACGCTTGGACCGCACGTAAACGTTGCAGTCATCGGCGTAGCGCACGAACGCGTGCCCTCGCTTCTCCAGCTCCTTGTCGACTTCGTCGAGGAGCACGTTCGCAAGCAGCGGCGACAAGGGACCGCCTTGCGGCGTACCCTCGTGCCGCTCCACCGTGACTCCGTTCGCCAGAATCCCGGCGTTCAGGTAGCGGCGGATGAGCCCCAGCACACGGCGGTCTCCGATGCGCTTGTCCAGTTTCCCCATCAGCACATCGTGGTTCACGCGGTCGAAGAACTGCTCTAAGTCCACGTCCACCACCCACTTGCGACCGTCCTGGATATACCGCTGCGCTTCGACGACAGCGTCGTGGGCACCGCGGCCAGGGCGGAAGCCGTGGCTGTGCTTCGAGAATCCCGGGTCGAACATCGGTTGCAGGACCTGTAGCAGGGCCTGCTGGATGAAGCGGTCGAGCACCGTCGGAATGCCAAGCTTGCGCACTCCGCCGCCGCTCTTCGGGATGAGCTGCTCTTTCACCCGCGAGGGCTGGTAAGTCCCCGCGAGCAAATGCTCGCGAAGCGCCGGCCAGTGGCCCCGCAGGTAGTCGGGAAGCTCACCCACCGTCATCCCGTCGATGCCGGCGCTGCCCTTGTTCTTTCTCACTCGCTTCAGCGCGGCCTGAAGATTCCGGCGTTCGCACACCTTCGCCATCAGGTCGCTCGCTCCCGAGCGCTCGTTTCCGTGGGCCGCCGTCGGCGCTTCCTCGCTCCGCTCTACTCTCCGGGCTTCACCCGTACCCTCGAGCGGGAGCTCCAGTTGCCTGGACATCTGAGGCCGTTTGCTTCCGAGACCCACCGTCGTTTCGCTCTCCTCTCCGTTCGGTCCTTCGCC
>JAKSAW010000339.1 GCA_022361455.1 Pseudomonadales bacterium
AATACCTCAGCCCCTGACAACGGATGCATCATGAGTAAATTGAGAAACATCGAGCTATTCGAGAAGCTAACTGACGAAGAGCTATCCACCCTAGAAAGCCTTGCAGTTACTCGCTCCTACCCAAAAAATACCGTTTTGATCAATGAAGGCGACCAAGCCAATGCCATGTATTTTATTGATAGTGGTAAGGTGCGCGTGTATGTGAGCGACGACCAAGGGAAGGAATTCATTCTCAATACCATGGGCGAAGGCGAATATTTTGGTGAACTATCCCTGTTAGATGACGAAAAACGTTCTGCCTCTGTTATCACCACCGAAAAAGCGGCGTTCTCTATCATCTATAAAGAAGATTTCACCGGGGCCATTATGCAGAATCCTGCCCTTGCCTTATCCCTAATGAAAAACTTAACAGGCCGCGTACGTCAGCTCACTGACAATATTAAGACTTTAGCGCTACAAGATGTCTATGGTCGAATTCGTAAGACACTCATGAGTTTGGCTGTCGATCACGACGATATTCAGGTAGTAGAAGAAAAGCTGACCCAGCAAGATATTGCCAATCGCATTGGTTCCTCACGGGAAATGGTTGCACGTATTTTGAAAGATTTGCAGATCGGTGGATACATTGAGAGCGAGAAGAAGCAAATCAAGATTCTTAAGAAGTTGCCGGAAAGTTACTAATCAAAGAATAGATTATGCCGCTATGTTGAAAACTCAGCGGCATAATTTTCCAAGCATCGTTCGATCAAGATGTTTTGGTTTACGCCCTACTAGCTTATTTTATTGTGTCATTAGAAAAGAACTTCGCATCCCAAGTCATAAAGCATCGTGTCAGTATTTTAATTGCATCAGTGATTATTGTGATCGCTTCTGTGATTGGTGCCAAACACCTTGTGCTATCCACCGACTCACGTATCTATTTCGGCCCAGATAATCCCCAACTACTTGATTTTGAAAAGTTGGAAGACACGTTTACCAAAGCGCGCAATATTCTGATATTAATTCACAGTCCTAACGAGGCTATTTTTTCTCCGAACAAGCTAAAACTGGTCAATGATTTAACAGAAGAATCCTGGACAGTACCCCACTCCTATCGAGTGGATTCGGTAACCAACTTTCAGCATTCAGAGGCCGAAGATGATGATCTTGTCACCGCCAATCTTATTGATTTTCTCGAGGACCAGTCACTTGAGTCTTACAAAAAGCTTGAGGAGATTGCGCTGGATGATGCATTTATTTCCGGACGGCTAATTTCGCTTGATGGCAAGACAACCGGTATCAATATTCTGGTTAGCTATCCAGAAGGCAATCCAGAAGCCGCATTAGAGGCAACTCGTTATACCAGAGTGCTACGTGATAAATATAGAGAGCAATATCCGGACACCGAGATCTACTTAACAGGTGTTACCTTAATTGATTCAACCTTCGCAGAATCTGTGATGCAAGACAGCACCACTCTGATTCCAATCATGTATGGGGTCATCATCCTTCTGCTACTATTTCTTTTAAAATCTGCGGCGAGTGTAATTTCCATCATACTATTGGTAATTCTAGCTTCCGCATCCGCGTTTGGCATCGCTGGTCAACTCGGCATCATGCTCAATCCAACTTCTTCTTCAGCTTCAATAGTCATTATGACGGTCGCCGTGGCTCATTGTGTCCACTTATTCGTGACTTTTTTTAATCTTCATAGAGATGGTGACAATTATATTTCCTCGCTGACCGAGGCACTACGAATAAATGTCCAACCGATTTTCCTAACGTCTGTTACCACGGCAATCGGATTCTTGTCTCTTAATCTTTCCGATGTTCCGCCAATGCAAGACTTCGGCAATATCGTTGCTATCGGCGTGGCTTATGCAACCTTCTTTGTGTTGTTCACATTACCTGCTGCTATTAGTTATGTACCTTTAAAAGCAAGAGTCATTGCCAAAACGAATACCAAATTCTTGGATTCTCTTGCTGACTTCGTGATAGCCAATCAGACCAAACTTCTTTGGGTGCTAATACCACTATCTTTTGTCATCGGCCTACTGTCACCCTTGAATACAGTTAACGATCAATTCACTAAGTTCTTTGATAAAGATTTAGACTTTAGTATTGCTGCTGATTTTGCCGATACAACGCTAGGCGGCGCCTATAGTATTGAGTATGTCTTGGAGTCAGGTAAAGAACAGGGGATCACCTCGCCAGAATACTTACAAAAAGTAGATGAGTTTGCACTGTGGTTGCGTCAACAACCTGAAGTCATGCATGTAACTTCCATTACCGACATCATGAAAAAGCTAAACAAGAACATGCATGGTGATGAGGAAACTCAATTCAAGCTACCCGAATCCAAGGAGCTTGCATCACAGTTCTTACTGCTTTATGAGATGTCTCTACCCTATGGTTTGGATCTCAACACCTACACTAATTACAACAAATCCGCTAGCAAGCTATCCGTGTCGGTGCCCAGTCTTCAAACCAGTGACTTTTTAGCTTTACAGCAACGCAGCTATCAATGGTTAAAACAGAACGCCCCTGAGCCCATGCATTATGAAGGCTCCGGCGTTTCGTTGATGTTTTCGCACATTGGCTTTCGTGCAATGACAAGCAGCATCAAAGGCGCTGCAGTTGCCTTGGTGTTGATTTCCACCATATTACTATTTGCACTAAGGTCTACTCGGCTTGGATTAATTTCACTACTGCCCAATATGCTCCCTGCCGCTATTGGGTTTGGCATTTGGGGTGTGTTCAGCGGCAATATCGGTATGGCACTATCGCCTGTGTTGGGTATCACACTTGGCATCGTGGTTGACGATACCGTGCATTTTCTTAGCAAGTACAAACGAGCCATTCGAGAACAGGGCCTTCACCACGAAGACGCTATTCGCTACGCCTTTCATAATGTAGGTATCGCTCTATGGGTGACTACTTTTGTGCTAACTTCAGGTTTTTTAATCTTTACGTTTGGGGTATTCGTGCCCAACCGAGATTTAGGATTAATGGCTGCACAAATTATTTTTGTCGCTTTAATCTTGGATTTTCTATTGCTACCAGCACTGCTGATGCGGTTTGCAAAAAAGAGCTAATACCCGAGCCTTGTTATTATCTTTAGTTCAAGCCACTGACAGGGATTCCCACACCATGTATGTCCTTAGCGCTATCGGAAGCCAAAAAGCCAACCACTTCGGCAACGGAACTGGGCTGTACCCACTTGGAAAAATCGGCAGATGGCATATCAGATCTGTTTTTCGGCGTATCCATGACGCTGGGAAGTACTGAATTCACATTGATATTGCTTTCTCTTAACTCTAACGCCATGGTTTCGGTCAACCGCATAACTGCATTTTTGTAAGCCACATAAGCACCCATTGTTGCAACACCTTTATTGGCTGCTCCCGCTCCCATGTTGATGATCTTGCCAGAGCCTGCTTGCAACATATGTGGCACTGCCGCTGCGCTGGTGTTTAGAATCGAACGAGTATTTAAGTTGAATAAAAAGTCCCAGGTTTTGTCGCTGGTTTCATGGACCGATTCACCCATCAAAAAACCACCGGCAATATTACACATGATATCGATTGAACCATAATGTGAATGGGTCTTCTCGATACCTCGAGCGCAAGATTCTCGATTGGTAAGATCAACCGCCAAATACAGGCAGTTCGGTTCATTTTGTTCGATGAAGCATTTTGCAAGAATTTGATCGCTGTAATCTATTCGATCTTATATCCCACTACCTAACCGGTGGTTTTTTTCACTTATTCAAGTCGTGGACTCAAACAGATATGGCAATTCCAAAAGATAAAGTGGCCACCGTTTTGAAAACGCATTCCTGGAAAATGCTAGAGGATCTAGTGCTTTCCTGCGACTAGACTCTATCCACGGCCATTAGTCTTTTCAGACTTACGCGTATAGATTAGCCGTATCAATTCATTAAAGGCATCTACAATGTGATCATTAAATTGGATACCCTTATAAGAATTTATTTCAGTGATTGCTCGCATCAATGACTTCTTATAAGTTCGGTCCGAGCGTTCGTTGGTAATAGAATAAAAGGTATCAACTATCGCTATTATCTGGGCGCCATCGTGAATTTGATCTGCCTTCAGCTGATTTGGATAGCCGTTACCATCCGGTCTCTCATGATGCTGAAGTACCATTGTGGCTGCTTCATCCCAATGGGGAATTCGCCTTAACCACTCATAACTCCAACGCACATGTTGCTTTAATTGCTTTGCTTCTAGAGCATTAAATTTTTGAGTCTTATTGATTAACCCTTCAGGTAAGAACACCATACCTATATCGTGAAGCATAACGGCTGCTTTAAGTTGTGTTACATCAACCGAATTCGGTAAAAATTTATTAATGCCTAATGCAATCTGGCTCTGTTGGCTTGTGCGTTTTTCCCAAAAAGTACACTTAGCATCAATAACGGCGGCCAGCTCTTCAAAGTAAGCATAGGTTTCAGCATCAATGGCTTTGTTAGCTGCATCACTTTCAATATGGCCAACATTACTCGAAACCTCACCACCTCTGTCGCGCGTCTTTAGAGGGATTACCGAAGCAGCCCCACCTCCTATTAACTGAATGACTTTGGCGGCGTATTCTTCTGCCTCCATCGGCTGCGCATCACGAATTTTTTTAAACAGTGGGCGGATCTGGTTAAATTGTGAAAGATCCATTTGGCCATCACGTTCGAGCTGTTCTGACTTGATCTTTAACTGATCTAAAGAAAGAAGTACTGCTTCGCCAATGAGCGCTGTAAAATTTAGTCTACCAGAGCGTACTTCCGACAAAGCTTCTTCGATATCATGAACAAACTCAGAAATGGGATCAAAGAAACACATTTTGGCATTACCTTTAATGGAATGCACAGCACGAAAAAGCGAGTGAATTGCCTCTTTATCACCAGGCTGTTTTTCCAGAACAAGTAGGTCACTTTCTATCTCTTCTAACTCATCCTTAAGCCCATCAAGAAAGTCCGCCACCATTTCCGGATCTATGTCATCAGGATGGAATATATCTGACATGGAAACCACGGGAGTAGCACTATAGTAATTAAACTATAGCCCACACCTTACGGCTGTCACGAACTCTCATCATGTCAAAAAGGCGTTGTCAATTTACAGCTTAAAGTGACGTTTTTTCGACCAAAAACCAAGTAAAAGTATGATTGGCCCTAATACCAGCATCATCCAATAGGGATTCGGAACTTGCTCAGGTTCAATTACTGGATCAGGGATGGAGAAACCACATTGAGGCCCCCAGATATGTAACGCAAAATCTGGGTGATCTACAAACGGATTACGGTTACCCTGCCAACTATAAATAACGTCATTACGCAGGGTCTCACGAGTGGAAACGGGATCATCAACATGCCATTGAACCAGGTCACATAGATCTCCCATCTGCGGCTGGCCCGAAGATGTCAAATTGTCCACCAATGACAAATCGGGTACACCACTGTCATCTCCACCTTCATAGCGTACATCCATATAAAACATCATTCGAGCCGTATCGCCTTTTAAATCATCGGGTGGCTCCCATGTACTTGCTGTTTGGTTACAAGCAGTACATTCAAGATGCGGGGAACCACCTTCTGCAAAATCTTTGCTTCCTCTGTCTGCATTAACAGACTTATCGCAAGCTACCAATGCATGGCCATCACGATAAGCGTGCTGCTCACGACTGGAGAATCCATGGCTGTTGGGCCAAATATGTTCGCGGTTCCAATAATCTGGAGTATTGCCACCTTGATCACGATTAGCTTTAAGTATTGAACGCTGGGTGTAATAGG
This sequence comes from Pseudomonadales bacterium, assembly GCA_022361455.1. GTDB lineage: Bacteria > Pseudomonadota > Gammaproteobacteria > Pseudomonadales > Ketobacteraceae. The sequence goes on from JAKSAW010000339.1 coordinate 5,783, forward strand.
CTATGACACTGTTTGCATCATTGGGATCCTCATCCGCTTGCCTCAACATATCCCACATACATGGGGTGTAGGAATAATCTTGGTGATCTCGAATAACTAAATTAAGCGCTGGTTTTAACGCTGCACCGGAAAGCCCGTTTGTCGATTGATAGTAAGTGGAAGCGTTGTAACTTGGCTGAGGAATTGGACTGCATGCCAAAGACGATGTACACCAAGCGAATACAGGAAACAGCAATGCTAATACTGAAAACAAAGGACGATAATTCACAAGCCGGTTTCCGCTAACAATGAAGCGGTCAAGTTAACCTGAGTAAAATGACAGGAATAAGTAATTAGCGACACTGAATAAGATAAAAAATAAATTCATCAAATTTATTTAATCTGTCGTTTAATTGTCAATTAGGCCTGATAAAAGCAATCATCCTATTGAGGGAAATGCCGTCGATAGTAAATCCATTTAATTTACCAACTAAATCAATGGAATCTAAGAAGGCCAATAAGAAATGAGAACGGTACTAATTATATTATCAGCTTGTACTTTATATGCCGTACTTCGCTATAACATTGCAAAAGATGTGGATTGGTCGCATCTACCATTGTTTATAGGCAACAAGGCGTTATCACTAGCCGCTCTTGGCACCTTACTATTTACATTTTGCATCAGACCACTTCATCAATTAGGGATGGCTTCAATTACGCCCCTACTGGATGAGCGCAAGATAATCGGTATGACCGGTTATTTGTTAGTGTTCTTACACCTCATTATTAGCTTTCTAATTTTTAATCCAGCTTACTATCAAAAGTTTTATACAGATTCCGGGAAGCTCACTGGCGCGGCAGAATTAAGCATGCTTTGTGGCGTTTTAGCCTTCGCTTTTATTTGGGGTTATAGCCGACGCTTCCAAACATTTTTAAGAGGCGACGCTCAAATAATTACTTGGTTAACTTCGAATAAAACGTTATTTGCAGCGATTTTATTGGTAGGTGGTCATTTAGTTTTTATGGGATATAAAGGCTGGTTAACGCCAGAAAAATGGCCATGGTATCTACCACCAATTTCTTTAGTTGGATTTGTATTTGTTTTAGCTACACTTGCTGTAAACGTGGTGTCTCACCGAAAAATCCAGGTTAACTTGAACTACGCCAGTAATACAAAAGTAAACTTACCTTCTTAATTTAAAGAAAAAAGTCAAACTACACACAAGAACAAAACATTTTTAATTCTTTTTGTCATACATATGCATGACAAAAAGATTATGAAAATTTTGTAATCTAATAGCTGTTAAAACTTAACCATTATTTAATTTCATAGTCATGCCAATTGGGAATAGTGCATGGTGCTTGTAGTACTAACGAGCACGATTCTCATAATTAAGGGTGAAACTATGAAAGACTCTAATGCTGCGATTCGCAGTCATTGGTTGCGTGCCGCTGCAGTATCCTGTGCCTTTGTTGGGGGCTTTGGTAGCAGCGCGGTTTATGCAGCTAGCGACTTGCATCGCTTAGCTTGGACTGATGATCCAGCTACTACTATGACCGTTGCCTGGCGCTTAACCAGCGGCACTGATCCTCACGTTATGTGGGGTACTTCCTCGAACACCGCGACCTTTACACGAGCCAATGTGTCACGCACAAGTGATTACTATAACGCTGCTCGCGATAGCGATATTCCAGCGAATCACTTAATCACACAATTCGTTGACTTTACAGGACTAACCGCAGACAGCAGTTATTACTTCCAAATTTGTGATAGCGAAGGTTGTAGCGATGTGTCTTGGTTTAAAACTGCGCCAAGCACACCAAGCAACTTTACCTTTATCTCCGGCGGTGACTCTCGCAGTAACAAACAACCTAGATTAGACGCAAACCGACTAGTAGCAGCCATTCGCCCACTGTTTGTTTTACACAGTGGTGACTACATGGATGACGGCACCTTCTCTGAGTGGGAAGAATGGTTAACCGAATGGCAAGAAACTCGCAGTAGTGATGGCCGTATGTACCCCATCATTCCTGCCCATGGTAACCACGAAAATGACGTTACTGATATGGTTGCCAAAGTTTTTGGTATCACGCAATTGGATGCGTACTACGCCACAAACATTGGTGGTAACCAAATGCGTATTTGGACCCTGAACAGTGAGCTTGAGCCTGGTGTAGGTTACGGCGCTTTCAGTGGACAAACTTCCGCAAAATGGGATGCTCAAACGGCTTGGTTAACCGCTGATTTAGCGAACCCAGCAAACAATGCTACTTGGAAGGTTGCAAACTACCACCGTCCAATGCGCCCACATACCTCTGGTAAATCAGAAGGTACAGGCCGAATTGCAGCATGGGCGCAAGCGTTCTATGACAACGGTATCGATATGATCGTTGAATCAGATACGCACATGTCTAAATACACGTTCCCGCTCCGTCCTAGCACTGGCGCTGGTAGCTTCCAGGACTTTGAGCGCGACGATGCGAACGGGTTCTTGATCGTTGGTGAAGGTAGCTGGGGTGCACCTAAGCGACCCACTGATGACGACAAACCATGGACCATGGACAGTGAATCTTTCTGGCAATTTAAGTTAGTTCACGCTTCTCCCACTCAAATGCAGGTTCGCACTGTAAAGTTCGAAGTTGAGTCCAACGTAGAGGGCATCACGCCTTTAACTCAAGCTCAACAAGATAGCGATGCATTTGCTTTACCCGTAGGCTTGGATACTTGGAAGCCACTTTCTGGTGAAGTACTAACGCTTCCATTCACTGGGGCTGATATCAACAATGAACAGCTAGTTGGTACTCAAGCTGCTTGGAAATACCTAGACGATGGTAGCGATCAAGGCACAGCATGGGTTGACGCTAGCTTCGACGACAGCGCTTGGGCAACTGGCACAGGTCAACTTGGTTTTGGCGATAGCGATGAAGCCACCGTTTTAGCCTCTGGCAACACCACCTATTATTTCCGCAACACTTTCAACGTTACTGATCCTAGCAAAGTGATTAAATTGATCGCTCGCGTTCTTCGTGACGACGGTGTTGTCATGCATATCAACGGTACTGAAGTTGCTCGTAATAATATGCCAGCTGGCACCATCACTTCCGCTACATTCGCGAATAGTGGTGTGGGTGGATCTGCAGAAGACGCCTATATCGAATTAGCACTGCTTCCTGATGCGTTGGTAACAGGTGTAAATACCATCGCGGTTGAAATTCATCAATCTTCATTGACCAGCTCAGACGTTAGCTTCGACCTAGATTTAACAGCTGTTGTCAGTAATGTGACTGGTGCTATTCCAGCAACGCCAATCGATGTGGCTGCGACTGCCCTTTCTTCTTCTGAAATTTCGGTGACTTGGAACGACGTGGCAGTTAATGAAGTTGGATATCAAATCGAGCGCAGCATTAATGGTGGACCATGGGAAATCTTAGATGGTCGCTTACCAGCAAACTCTGTTGATTATGTTGATGATGGTTTAGATGAAGGCGTTACCTATGCGTATCGTCTACGTGGTTACAATGCAGCAGGCTTAACACCTTTGTCTGCGGAAGTTTCCACTCCGACATTGACTAATCCAATTCCACTACTTTTCTCTGAAAACTTCGATAACGGCACATTCGGCCAATTCGAAACTGTTGATGTTTCCAGTAATGCGGCATGGAGTGTTTTTGAATTCCCATCCGGCTCAGGTGCTTTCTTTGCACGCGTGAACGGTTATGGTTCAGATACTTTTTCTGACGACTGGTTAATTTCTCCAGCCTTCAATCTTGAGTTTTATGTTGATGAAACCCTAACGTTCGATTGGGCATATAACTTTGGCGGGCCTCTGTTAGAAGTCTTGCTATCTACCGACTATGATCCTGCCGTTCATGCTGATCCTAGCGCCGCGACTTGGACACCCCTATCGGCAACCGAACCAAGCCAAGGTGGTTATGTATTTGAAGGATCTGGTCCTATCGATCTTTCAGGTGTAAGTGGTGAAAGCGTTTACTTCGCTTACCGCTATCTATCCACAGGCACCGGTGGTGGCGATGGTCGAGTTTGGGAAGTTGATAACGTTGAACTTCGTGCAACTTACTCTCCGCCAGTTCTAGCATCTGCAAACTTCGATGCCAGCACCTTAGACGGTTGGGCAGTTCAAGCAACAGGTGACGACGCATCAGTTCGCTCGTGGCAGCCACAACTTCGCGAAGGCGAAAATGCCGTTGAAATGAATGGCTTTGGTACTGAAGGTATCAGTGACGATTGGTTAGTATCCCCAGCGGTATCTATCGTAGCTGATGACAACGCGGTACTAAACTTCGACTACTACTATCGCTTCGGTGGTCCGGAAATTGGAATTTATGTTTCAACGGATTACAGCGGTACTGGCAACCCACTAAGCAACGGCTCTTGGACTCAAGTTCCTTTCAGCTTCAGTGGCCCTGCAGAAGTTTGGAACAACAGTGGCACTATCGATATTTCTAGCTTTACTGGCGCCAATGTTTACGTTGCGTTCCGTTACCTATCCACAGGTACCGGCGGTGGCGACGGTCGACGCTGGGCACTTGATAATATTCAAGTGACTAAGAGCTTGCCGAATCAAATCAACGTTGGTTTCAGTGCACCTGGTACCTCTTACTCTACAGCAGATACTATCGACTTCTTCCCTGTCGTATCTGGTGGTGTAGCACCTTATAGCTACTTATGGAACTTCGGCGATGGCAACACATCCATTGATGAAAACCCAAGTCATAGCTACACAAGTGCTGGTACCTACACAGTTTCTCTAACGGTGACAGACGATCTAAATAACAGCGAAGTTTACACCCGTGATAACTACCTCACGATCGTACAAGCTGTTGATGATCCAGTGCCTACTGCACAAGGCGATTTCCGTATCGCTGCTTTCAACGTGTTATTCGCAGAGCGTGGTGAAGGCCAGCTAGCATTAGACTTCGCTAGCGGTGACGATGCGCAAGCACAAGCTGTCGCTGAAATCATTCAACGTGTTAACCCAGATATTTTGTTGTTAAACGAAGTTGACTACGATGCAGCAGGAGCAGCCATTGATGGTTTCCGCACTAACTATTTAGAAGTTAGCCAAAACGGTAATCCAACAGTGACTTATCCTTATGTGTTCTTAGCGCCTTCTAATACTGGTGTTCAACCTGAAACTGAAGGTGACCCAGATATCGACTTTAACAACAACGGTTCTACTAACGATAACGAAGACGCATACGGTTTCGGTGCCTACCCAGGAGCTTACGGTATGGCTGTACTTTCTAAGTACCCCATCAACGAAGCAGCAGCTAGAACCTTCCGTACTTTCCTATGGAAAGATATGCCAGCTAACTTGTTGCCAACCACTTACTATAGTCAAGCGGCACAAGATATCTTCCGTCTATCGTCGAAGAGCCACTGGGATGTACCAGTTGATGTGAACGGTACGATTGTTCACGTTCTAGGTAGCCACCCAACTCCGCCAGTATTTGATGGACCAGAAGATCGCAATGGGCGTCGTAACCACGATGAAATTCGTCTATGGGCTGACTATGTCACGCCTGGTCAAGACGCTTACATCTATGACGATAACGGTGTTTACGGTGGTTTAGGTGCTAACCAACGGTTTGTTATCATGGGTGACCAAAACGCCGATGAAGACGAAGGCGATGCCACTGGCAACCCAATCGTTCTATTGCTTGATAACCCACAAGTGGATGGCCGCTCGTTAGTGCCTGAAGCGCCTGGTGGTGTTGAGAATGGCGGTAACGCTTCTGACGCTTCAGATACAGCAGACTTCGGTTTGCGCGCAGACTACGTATTACCTTCAGAGTATGGTTTGAACATCGAACAAGGCGCTGTGTTCTGGCCTGTCAGTAATGATGTGAAAGCTTACCTCACCAACAACAATGCTTCTTCTGATCACCGTTTGGTTTGGTTAGACCTTAGTATCGATCCTGAGATTGCTGACCAAGATAGCGATGGAATTGCCGACGGCGTTGACAACTGTCCTGCCACTGCAAACGCTGATCAAGCAGATGCGGACACTGATGGTGTGGGCGATGCCTGTGATAACTGTATCGATGATTACAACTCTTCACAGATTGATGCCGACAACGATGGCTACGGAAATATTTGTGACGCTGACTTAAATAACAACGGCGTAGTGACCATTGCTGACTACTTAATTATTCGTGGTGCAATGAACACTAATGATCCGGTTGCAGACTTGAACTCAGACGGCACGGTAACCGTTACTGATTTCTTACTGCTACGCCGCTCGCTTAATCAACCACCAGGACCAAGTGCATTCGCACCCTAGTGATTGAACAATTTATTAAACAATAGGAGTTAAACCATGAATAAAATAATTGCTGCAAGCTGTACTGCTTTGTTTGCCGCAAGTTTTGCTACCTCTGCCCTTGCGGCAGAGGTGAGCATTACCCCTTCGGTAAGCGACGTGATTGTTGGCGACGTATTCACATTAGATGTGGTAGCCACTAACTTTGATGTACCCACTGGTGGCGCCACTATCGGCATGAACTTCGATAGCAACTATTTAAATCTTGTTTCTATCGATCTTGCTGATGACTCACCCTTTGATTTCGTCGATGCGCTTCCCGCTGAAAATGGTTCAGTAGATCTTTTGACTTTACTAGCACCTTTCTCCGGATTAGAAGATCCATTCGGTGATTTCAGCACCTTTACCATGACTTTCGAAGCTGTTGCCGAAGGCAACGCCTACGTAAGCCTATTTGATGATGCGTTAGACGGCTGGATGGGATCAGATCTATCTCCCATTTCCGTTGATTATTTCAATGCATCAGTAAACGTTTCAGCCGTGCCAGTTCCGGCTGCTGTATGGATGCTAGGTTCTGGTTTAATCGCTCTTTTTGGCCTTCGTCGTAAAACCAAATAAATATTAAATGGGTTTAATAATTAGGAGTAATATCATGTTTAAGAAATTAGCAATATCTTCTGCAATCGCTATGGCTGCTCTTTCCACTGCTAACGCTGCCATGATTAACGAAATTGAACCAAACCCAGCAGGTCAAGATCCATCAACTCAATTTGTTGAGCTTCTAGGTGACGTGAACACTGCTTACACTGGAACCCTTTTAAGCATTGAGAGCGATGGTGGTTCATCAACTGGTCGCGTAGATCGCATCTATGATATCAGTGGTAACTTCGACTCTAACGGCCTATTAACCGTAAGCATCGGTGACTTAGAGAATCCATCCAACACACTAATCCTAATGGATAGTTTCTCCGGCGATACCACCACTGACATCGACCTAGATAACGACGGTGTTGCCGACAACCTAGCTACTTTCGGTGTAGTTGAAGATGCCCTAGGTGTTTCAGACAACAACTCTGACTACTTCTATGGTGATGACTTTGGCGGTGTTAACTTAACTAACGTTGGGGGCGAACCAACGCTAACTTTCCGAGATGCCAATAGCCTTGACTGGGTTCAAATTGTTGGCGGAACTGCTTACAACGCTGCGGGTGAAGAACTAGATTCCGCGCTATTTAACCTTGATCCAGCAGGCTCAACTTTTGGTGCGGTTAACCCTGAGTACGCTCCTGTACCCGTTCCAGCTGCTGTTTGGTTGATGCTTTCAGGCCTTGGTGTAGTTGCTGGCGTTAGGCGTAAAAAGAAAGCTTAATGACTCAATCAGAAACTAAAAGTTACTAGTTTTAAAAGTAAAAAAGCGCTCTATTTTGGGCGCTTTTTTACTTTGTGAAAAATGAAAATAATGCCATATATCGCCGCGCCCAATACACCACTGTAAATACAAACTTTATGGAGCATGCCCACTGATATCCAACGCAAAAAAGGATTATCCAAGTTGAAAGGATAAAAAGGCTGTACATCACTATGCATAATACTATCAAGAAGCACATGGCTATAGGTGCCTAAGAACGCACTAAGCACTACCACCCACCATGCTATCGTAGATTCTCTAAAACCCAATATTTTCAAACCAAGCTCACTTAAATATTTTCCCGTCACTATGGAAAAGATAGCTAGCAAGGTCGCCCCCACATAGGTATGGGAAAAACCATGTAAATGACCTTCCCCGGAAATCAACACTATCAAGGGTTGAACATCCATTACAATTTGCGCCCAGCCAAAAACCATAAGACTAAATGCACCTTGCAAAATACTCTTAAGCAATAAGCCTGGTCCCATGTGAAATGGTGTAAATGGCATAGGCTACCAACCCTCAGCGCTGATACTGACCTTAGTCTTTTGTGGATTCATTTGATGTAACGAAAGCCTTGCGAATTTCATCGCTATGCTGCCCCACCGCTGGAACATCTCCCCACTCATCTGGCTTAACAGTTCCTTGCTGATCAATGAATTGAATGGGAGATGCCACTTCATTCACGGCACCGGAGGGGGAATTAATAACCGTGCGACGCAATTGCGGGTGCTGTGATAAATCTGCAACCTGATTTAACAAACCAAACGCTACTTTGGCTGCTTCCAATCGATCCACCATTTCTTGCTTTGTGAGCGTTTGAAATACCGCATCGATTTCCTTATTGAGAGCCTCTCTATTTTCTACTCGAATCTCATTGTGATGGTATAACTCATGATGGGCGATCTGTGGTTGCTGTAATACATGCTCACAAAAGCTTAACCACTCTCTTTCATTTTGAATCGAAAGCACCACTTGACTACCATCTTTAGCAGTATACGCACCGTAAGGTGCAATGGACGGATGATTTAAACCGACTCGCTCCGGTGCTCTACCACCATACTCATGATGTAGTAATGGCACACTCATCCAATCAGCCATTCCATCGAACAAAGACACTTTGATTCCCTGCCCTTCACCTGTGCTCTCTCGCTCATATAACGCCTGAGAAATACCAATCAAGGCATGCATCCCCGCAGCAATGTCACAAACAGAAACACCAACCCTTGAAGGTTCGCTAGGCCCGCCTGTAATTGCTGACAAACCAGTTTCCGCTTGCACTAATAAGTCATAAGCTTTGCGCTTTGCATAATCACCAGTTTCACCATAACCACTTATATCGCAGGTAATGAGACGAGTGTATTTTTGTCGTAAAGTTAAGCTATCAAATCCAGCACGACTGGCAGCACCCGGGGCAAGGTTTTGAATAAACACATCAGCACCGGCTATTAAGTTGTGTAGTAATGCACTGTCATCCTGATTTTTAATATCTAGTACTAAAGATTCTTTACCACGATTCAACCAAACAAAATACGCACTCTCACCATTCACCACAGAGTCGTAGCGGCGGGCAAAATCTCCCTCTTGCCGCTCGATCTTAATAACTCGAGCACCTGCATCGGCTAAACGACAAGACGCATAAGGTGCTGCAACTGCCTGCTCTAAGGATATAACGAGTAATCCCGAAAACGGTTTTGCTGCTTTATTCGATGTACCACCAACTTCAATCATTCGATAATTAATCCTCGTGATAACAGAGTTCAATCTGGGAGTTTTGTTGCTGCAGCTGTGCGGGGTTTTTACCAAAGGTGACCATGCCGCTAGAGTTCACCCACACGCCACTACCAAATGGCAGCTTCAAACAAAACAGTGGCTCACCGGTTTCCAAACTTAACGCCTCACCTTTTAATTCTAACGCAGTTAAATAACGAGTTTCTCCCGGCCAATCTTCATTCTCTTCATGCGCTAAAGGAATGACTGGCAACAAATTTAAAAGGGGCGTTATATTTGAATCAATGTCCAGCGCATTTGTTAAATGAATCGCTCCTGCAGAAATACCTAGCAACAGGCAGCCGCGGTGATAGCAGTTTAGCAACCAGTTACGAATGTCTGGCTGGGAAAGTAACTGCCATCCTTGTTGTACATCACCACCAGACAAAAGAATCACACTGGGTATCTTATTCTGATGTTTTTGTAGATCCTCTAGGCCACTCTTCAGAAACACGGACTCAGCAATTCCTAAACTGCTAAATGCCTCTTGGGCCATTTCATAAAATGCAGGTTCATTACCATTCGCAGCGCCAATATATACTGCAAAACTGCTCTGTTGATTGGTAAAGCTCTGCAAACGATCTAAAAACCAGTCATTGTTTTTACGTGAAAACAGCAACTGGCTATCGGCC
>JAKSAW010000634.1 GCA_022361455.1 Pseudomonadales bacterium
GTGGTCGGTATGCCTTCAAATCATTAATATTGATCCTCCGCCGCTTCGATCCTATTGGGGTCACTTCAAAAACGACCGCTGCACCGTGGTCACCCAACCATTCGATAACTCCGGGCCCACGCCAAGGTGCAGTAAACTTGCGCAATTTCTTTTTTCCCAAATCTGCTCGGATGTAGACACGGTCACCAACCTGGAACTTCGGTCCTCCGGAGCGCTGCGAATCCATGTTTGCCCACCGAACTGCTTTTTCCCTGCAAAGTGCTGCAAACTCATCACGTAACGGCCCCAGCAATCTGAGGTGACGTTCGACGTCTTCCTCCTCGTCCACCTTACTGAAGCGCTCTGCAAGGTCTCCTGCCTTCATCCGGAAAGCTTTTACCTCCATTGGGATCTTCGGCCGCCGTCCCATCAAGGCTTCCATTGGGCTGAACTTCAAACGCTCACTTCTTCGTGAGTTTACTGCCAACACCGCGACATCCAAATAGGCATCCCAATCCGGGATTCCTGCCTCCCTCCATCGCCGGATTCGGCTCACGATCAGCCCGTTTGTCTTCTCGGCTTGTCCAGTCGTCTGCGGGTGGTACGGCGATCCGTGGTGATGCTGTACACCCAACTTCTCCAAGAGCGCATGGAAACGCCCTTCAAAATGCCCTCCGTTGTCCGTGGCCACTGCCAGCGGTACTCCGTAACGAGTGAAGAATCCTCGCAGGAACTGCTCGCCCGCTTCGGACGTTGCTGCTGGCGCTGCAATCGCCTCGGTCCACTTTGTCATTGCGTCCGTACAAGTCAAAATGCACACATTCCCTCGTGGGGTGACAGGCAATTTCACAATCCAATCCAAGAAAATCAAATCAAATGGCTCCACTGGTTGCGTGGGGTACTTCTTCCCCGCCTTCCGCGATGCCACTTCCCACTTCTGGCACGCTTCACACGTTCGCACATGATAAACCACATCGCGGCGCATTGTCGGCCAGTAAAAGCTCCGTCGCAGATTTGCCAAGGTAACATCACGGCCCCAATGTCCGCCGAATGCCGAGTCATGAAACTCCTGCAATACATGGGGCGCCTCGTCTCGTGACAGACATGTCTTCA